>NZ_JBVVQH010000012.1:0-203383 GCF_055811115.1 Mesorhizobium sp. WSM4832
CGGGCGCCGGAGCCGACGGCGATGATCTCGCCTTCCTGCGGCTTTTCCTTCGCCGTATCCGGGATGATGATCCCGCCGGCTGTCTTGGATTCGGATTCGACCCGGCGAACGACCACACGGTCATGAAGCGGGCGGAACTTGGACTTTGCCATGTTTTCTTCCTCGAATGAGAACGGTGAGAACTGTTCCTCCATCCGGCGATGCCGGATACGAGTTAGCACTCACCAAAGGCGAGTGCTAACGTGGCGCTGAAATAGGCTGGCGGCTTGCCAGAGTCAAGGCGCGTGCAAGGGCCAAACGGAGCGAAATTTTCTCAAACC
This sequence comes from Mesorhizobium sp. WSM4832, assembly GCF_055811115.1. Taxonomy (NCBI): domain Bacteria; kingdom Pseudomonadati; phylum Pseudomonadota; class Alphaproteobacteria; order Hyphomicrobiales; family Phyllobacteriaceae; genus Mesorhizobium; species Mesorhizobium sp. WSM4832. The sequence goes on from NZ_JBVVQH010000012.1 coordinate 321, forward strand.
GCTGAGGGTTGTGGAAAGCCCGTCGATGCCCAAAGGTCGCGCGACGTCAGTCGCCAAGGCGCAGGCCGATTTGCTTGGTTTCAAAATCAAGCAGCAAGCTGTTCTTCTCGAAATATCGGATGCCAACGATGTTGTGAGGAAGACCGGGAATGAACTCTACCTCAGGATTGTATGTGGTCTTGAAACTCCAATCCTCCTGGCCATCGGCATTTACAAGGATCTTCGTACCAGTAGTGAGCGACGAATAGGGTTCCGAGGCATCTGTTGAGACCATTATCGTCGAGTTGCCGGTGTCGTAAAGCGTCGGCCGGCATTTAGGTTCGGATCCCCATGAGATACAGGCATCGATGGTCGGAAAATTGTAGCGCCAATCGGCTTCTTTCCATCTTTGAATCCTGAAATCCTTTTTAATGTCTTTTGGCACGCCGATGTGTAGGGCCTCCACTTCCGGGCAGGTACCGTCTCCAGTCGTGCAGCGCTTCCACTTGGCGCCGAGCGGAGAGAGGTAGTATCCCCTGTCAAGGCCGGGTCCGACGCTCACAAGCAGAAGCGGTGATTTGATCATCCGGTCTGGTCCGCTGCCACCAACAGGAGAGATGCCAAAAATGCCCTTGGGCCAAAGTGGACCGCCGACGATCTCGCCGGTACTGTGCTTCACTTGTTTATAGCGGATGACGAACGGGACCGTGGTGTCGGTGGAAACAGCGGCTGTCGGCGACCCAAAAGTTACACGAGCATAGGCGATGTTGCCATACTCGTCGTAGGTTCCATAGTTCATGATAGTCTGTTGGGTGCTGACCCTTATCCCGTCGATGTCCTGATCCTGTGTGATCTTGATCCCATCGTCGGAACAAAGGCCTGCCGGCAGCACCGATTGGCATTCGATCGTCATTCCGCTCGATCCGGTGTCCAGCAGTAGAGGCTGGTTCACCTTGTGATTGCCGAGCGAAACGATATTCACATAAACCATGCGAATATTTCCCGGCTTCCACGGGTACTCGACTTTGATCAGGGGCACAGTGGCGGGAGGCTCATCGGCCTTGGTTGGGGCGGGCAGACAGAGTAATGCGAACGCCAAGGTTGGCAGTATTGCTGCAAGTATCTTCATTTCCCCACCCATATTTTCGGCCGCTCGATATTAGGCCGAAAATGCATTACTGCGGGGCGTTTTGCAACTTCCGCGCGCAAGTCCAGGAAATGTCCGCGAGGAACTCGCTTTCTGGAAATTTCAGTGCCTCGGCGACCGCAGCACCAGCAGCGGGCAGCGTTCGGCGAGCCCGTAGGCGCCGGTCGAGGCAATGCCGACGTCGCTGAAATACACTTCGGCCTCTTCGACAATGGAAGCCGCCGGCGCAAAGCTGTAGATGGCCGGCGAGTTCCGGTAGACATCGATGGTGCCGATGACCGGCAGTCCCCAGCCGGTGCGCTCGGAAAGCTCAGTGCGGCCGGGGAACAGCGCTTCGAATTGTTCGAGGATTCCCGTCACCGGAATGATGTAGTCCGGCGCGCCGCCGGCTGCGGTCATGGCCACGCGCCATTTGAGCTCGTGGAAGGTCGAGACGCCGCCGGCCAACGCCAGGGCGCGGACATCCTGCGGGTCGTCCGGTGTCTCGGGCGAGGCGTAAAGCCTGATGCCGGCGCGGCCGTCGGCACTGAGCACGCGCGCGATCGCCGAAAAAAGCGCTCGTCTTGCATCGGCGCCGCCGATGACCGAGAGACATCCATCGCCGATCAATGCGTCGATGCTCGCGCCTGGAAACGGCAGGTCGAACCAGTCGCCGATAACCGCTTTGCGCGTATCGGTGTCGCCCGGCCAGATGCCGGCAATCATGTCGAGGGACTCATCGATCGCCGTCATGGTGGCGCCAAGTCCGGCGAGCTCCGGCGTCACGCCGAGCAGAACGACATGCGATTGCGAAAGCTCGAGCTCACGTTCATAGGTCTCGACCACCTCCGCCGGCGGCCGCAGCGGCGAGCCGAGCAACTGCCAGTGTTTGCGAATTGCATTCCAGTGCTCTGTCATTCAAAACCTGGGTCGGTTAGCGCGTTGTATTCGATCGAATAGTCGAGCACGCTTGACAAGCCAAGTGGGGCGCATGGCACGCATCGCCGTCATCACGCATGAACATGACCGCTTCCAGAGCCGGCGCGGCCTGCTGCTGCGCCGTGATAGCCCGTATATGCTCTTCGACCTGCTGGAAGAGCTGAAGCGCCGCGGCCATTCGGTCCGGATCCTGCGCGGCACTTCAGCGAAGCCCGACGCCGACATCGCGGTGCTGCATCTCGACGCGACCGTGACACCGCCCGACTATGTCGACTATGCGCGCCGCTTTCCGTTCTGCCTCAACCTCGGCGCCGCAGACATTTCGAAACGCTGTATCAGCGGCGCGGCAATTGGCCGGGGCGATGAATGGCAGGGGCAAGTCATCGTCAAGAGCAGCCTCAACCATTGGGGAACGCCGGAACAGCAACTGAACCATCGCGCGCGCCGCGCTGGCAAGCCGGAGCCGTTTCCAGGCGTCGAACCTTTCGACAAATATGAAATCCATGCCTCGCTCGCCGACGTTCCGGTCAAGGTCTTCGAGCGCCGGGATCTGGTCGTCGAGAAATTCATTCCCGAGCCGGAGCCGGACGGCTTCGGTGCCCGCTTCTGGCTGTTCTGCGGCGAGCGCGAGCGCTGCACCCGCCATGTCTCGCCGCAGAGCCTCGTCAAGGGCGACGACACGATCCGCCGCGAGGCCGTTCCGGTGCCGGACGAGCTTCGCGCGCTGAGGCGCAAGCTCGGCTTCGACTATGGCAAGTTCGATTTCGTCGTGCATGAGGGCAGGGCGGTGCTGCTCGACGCCAACAAGACCCCTGGACGGGCCAGGAACCTTTCGAGCTTCATCACCGCCGGCAATGCCAATCTTGCCGACGGCTTCGAAGGACTGATCCGCCAGGTTACCTGATTGCCACTCAGATATTCATCCCGCCCGAGACCTCGATGCGCTGCGCGTTGACCCAGCGATTGTCATCCGACAGCAGCGAGGCGATCATCGGGCCGATGTCGTCGGCCACCCCGGCGCGGCCCAGCGCGGTGACGCCGGCCACCATGCGGTTGATCTCGGCATTATCGCGCACATGGCCGCCGTTGAAGTCGGTGGCAATTGCCCCGGGCGCCACGGTGTTGGCGGTGATGCCGCGCGCGCCGAGCTCCTTGGCGAGGTAACGCGTGAACACTTCGATGCCGCCCTTCATCATCGCATAGGCCGACGATCCGGGCGCGGCGAAACGCGCGAGCCCGCTGGAGATGTTGATGATGCGGCCGCCATCGTTGATCAGCGGCAGCAGCGCCTGGGTGAGGAAGAACACACCCTTGAGGTGGGTGTTCATCAGCGTGTCGAATTCCTCTTCCGTCGTCTCGCCGATCATCTTGCGCAGGCCGGTGCCCGCATTGTTGACCAGATAGTCGAAGCGGTCGCGCTGCCAGGTTTCCTGCAGCGTCTTCTTCAAGGCAGCGACGAAGGCCGGGAAGGTGGCAATGGCGCCGGTATCGAGTTCGAGCGCGGCGGCGCGGCCGCCGGCGGCCTTGATCTCGGCGATTGCCGTCTTCGCCTCGTCGGCGCGTGAGCGATAGGTGACAATGACGTCGACGCCCTTTTGGGCGAGGTGGAGCGCGGTGTTGCGGCCGAGGCCGCGGCTGCCGCCGGTGATGAGGGCGATGGGGCGGGTGGTCATGGCGAAATCTCCTTCTGTTTGGATGGAGATGCATATACTCGACTGATCGGCCGATATAATCGGGCACGGATTGCCAACACTATTCAGTATGTGCGAACAATCGGCATGGACCGGTTTGACAGCATGCGGCTCTTCACCCGCGTCGTGGAACGGCGCAGCTTCACCGCGGCTGCCGCCGATCTCGGCCTGCCGCGGTCCAGCGCCACCGCCGCGATCAAACAGCTTGAAGAGCGGCTTGGCGTGCAACTGCTGCGCCGCACCACAAGGCACGTCACGACGACGCTGGACGGCGAAACCTATTACCAGCGCTGCATCGGCATCCTCGCCGACATCGAGGAGGCCGAGGGCACCTTTGGCGCGCATGAAGTGCACGGCCGGCTCAGCATCGACATCAACGGCCATTTGGCCCGCACCTTGGTGATCCCGGAATTGCCGGCTCTGCTTGAGCGCCATCCCGGCCTCAGCGTGCATATCGGCGAGGGCGACCGCTTGGTCGACCTCGTGCGCGAAGGCGTCGATTGCGTGGTCCGCGCCGGCACGCTGCCCGACAGCGACATGATCGCGCGCCGCATCGGCATGGCGCGCGAGGCGACGCTCGCCAGCGCCGCCTATGTCGAACGCCATGGCCTGCCGCGCTCGCTTGACGAGCTTGCCGGGCACATGATGATCGGCTTCGTCTCGTCCCGCACCGGACAGGTGATGCCGCTGGAATTCACCGTCGACGGCAAGATCCGTGAGATCGTGCTTTCGTCGAGGGTCACGGTTTCCAATTCCGACACCGCCGCCACGCTGGTGCGTCAAGGCTTCGGCCTATACCAGGCGCCGCGCCGCCGCTTCGCCACCGACATTGAAGCGGGCCGGCTGGTCGAAGTGTTGCCCGGCAATCCGCCGACACCGACGCCGATCTCGGTGCTCTATCCGCCCAGCCGACAACTGTCGCCACGGGTGAGGGTCTTCGTCGACTGGCTGGTGGAGATTCTGGGGCCGAAGCTGGATCCCTGATCGTGATCAGAGAAACAACCGCAACTGCGTGTGGATGATCGACCGATAGTCCTCGATCGTTCGCCGTCCCTCTTCCTTGTCCTGGGTCAGCGCGAGCCGCACGACGCCGCCGGCAAGCTGGAAGATCAGGAACACCACGCGCCCGAACGCCTCGCGCTGCTCCGCTTGAAGCATCGGCGCGACCTGGTCGCAGAACATCTTGGCCTGCTGCCTCGTCTCGGCGATGTCGAGATGCTGCAGCGCCTTGTCGGCCTGGATGGCGTTCTGCAGGTCCTGGATCGCCGGGTCCGCAGCGACGCGGGCATAGTAGTCGTCGAGCAGCCGGTCGGCCGCGGCGGTCACGTCGTCCAGTCCGCGTATTTGGGCGATGATCGCGCCGAAGCGCGCTTGGCTTTCCTCGGAAAACCGCTCGTAGAGCATCGCCAGGATCGCCGATTTGCTCGGGAAGTAATGATAGACGGTGGCAATCGGTCCGCCGGCCAGCGCGCCGACTTCCTTCATCGTCACCGCGTCGATGCCCTTTTCGCCGATCAGCCGCATTGTCGTGGCGAGGATCGCGTCGATGCGCTCGCGGCTGCGTTCCTGCTTCGGCTTGCGCCGCGGTTCCGTCGCCGTTCGCCTTGTCTGCGTCATGCGCCAAATCTCGTGAGCTTACGAATTCGCGGTTGACAAGAAACATGATCAAGTATCAGTTTCGTGAAATGCTGACAACTTGTCAGCTTTTCGATCGGGCTGCAAGGGAGAGCGCCTCGTGATGGTCACCGACGCCGCGCAAGTGGAAAATGGCGACTGGCTTGTCGGCAACCCGACCGGCCTGCAGCTGGCCTCGGCGCTGTGGATCGGCTCGGTCGGTCTGCTCATCCTCGGATTGCAGCCGGTGCTGCTCGGTGCGCTCTATACGGAGGGCCATGTCACCGGCGACGAGCTCGCTTTGGTCGCCACCGCCGAGATGATCGCGATCGCCATTGGCTCGGCGATCGTGGCGATGCTGCTGCCTGCCAGGAACATGCGTTGGAAGAGCGCGGTGCTGCTCGTCCTGCTCGCGCTCGCCAATTTCTGGACCGCTTATGCCGGTACCCCCAATGCGCTGATCAGCGCGCGGACACTGGCCGGCCTGGCGGAAGGCGGGCTGGTCGCCGTCGCCACCGAATTGATCGCCCGCTCGCGCCGGGCCGAGCGCATCGGCGGCTATTTCGTCACGCTGCAGACCTTGGCGCAATGCGCGCTGGCGCTGATACTGGCGCTCTATGCCGTGCCTGCCGACGGCTCGGCCGGCGGCTTCGTCGCGCTCGGCATCGTCTGCCTGCTTTCGCTGGTCGTCGCCTGGACCGTGCCGGACGACTATGCCGACCTGCCCAAGGAAGAGCAGTTTGCCAATGTGGCGACCATGCCGGCGATCACCGCGCTGCTGTCGATCTTCTGCTATTTCATGTTCTTCGGCGCCGTCTGGGCTTTTCTCGAACCCATCGGCGCGCAGTTCGGCATCGACGGCCGCACCGTCGGGCTGATGGTTTCGGCAAGCCTGGCCGCGCAGGTGATCGGCGCCATGACCGCGACGGTGTTCGAGGCGCGCATCGACTATCGTTTCGCCATCACCGTCATCGGGATCGTCGCGGCGATCAGCTCGATGCTGCTCGCATCCGGCCCTGGCCTTTCGGTGTTCTGGGCGGTGGCGCTGGTGATGGGCTTCATCCTGCTCTTCATCGTGCCTTACCAGATCCGCCTGGCGATCACCGCGGACGAGACGCGCAACGCTGTGTTGCTGGTGCCTGCGGCCCAGCTTTTCGGCCTCGCCATCGGCCCGATCGCCGCTTCGCTTTTGATTGACGGCGCGAATTTCCGCCCGGTGCCGGAATTCGCCGCCGCGACCGCCTTGGCGAGCGTGGCGCTGCTCGGCGTCTTCGTGCTGGTCGCGCGGCGGCGCGGCCGGGCCTGAGCGCGAGGATCAAGATGGCAAACGCCTGGAGCAACTGGTCGGGCCTCGTCACGGCCTCCCCGAAAATCATCGCGACACCGGCCGACGCCGGCGAGCTGGCCGAACTGGTGCGCTCGGCGCCCGGTCCGCTGCGCGTCGCCGGCGCCGGCCATTCCTTCACGCCGCTGGTGCAATCCGACGGCACCATCGTCTCGCTGGAAAAGATCGAGGGGCTGGTCTCGCACGATGCCGCGAACAGCCGGGCGCGGGTGAAGGCAGGCACGCGGCTGGGCGCCCTGATGCATATCCTGCAGGACATCGGCCAAGGCCTGCCGAATATGGGCGACATCGATCGCCAGGCGATCGGCGGTGCGTTGGGCACGGCAACGCACGGCTCCGGCCCGACGCTCGGCGCCTATCACACGCAGATCGAAGCGCTGCAGATCGTCGATGGGAAAGGAAAACTGCGCGAGTTCAGCCGGGCGAACGGCCTGGACATGATCCACGCCACCGGCGTCGCGCTCGGCGCTTTCGGCGTGCTGACCGAAGTGACGATGAACAACATCCCCACCCATCGGCTGCGGCGCCGCAAATGGGTGCTGCCGATAGCCGACATGCTGCGCGATTTCGAGACGGAGATGGCTGCGCATCGCTCGGCCGAGTTCTACTACATCCCGTTTTCCGGCTATGCCCAGTTCATCGCCAGCGATTTCAGCCACGCGGCACCCACACCGCGGCCGACCGAGGACGACGAGGAGGGGCTGGCTACACTGCGCAAGCTGCGCACCGTTCTCCGCTGGCTGCCGTCGCTGCGCCGCGCGCTGATCCGGGGCGCGGTGAAGAAGGTGCCGTCCGAGGACTATGTGCAGGACTGGCTCAACGTCTACGCCAGCGATCGTCGCACCAAATTCAACGAGATGGAGTACCACCTGCCCTACGAGGAAGGTCCGAAGGCGCTGGCCGAGATCATAGCGCTGACGGAAAAGCACTTTCCGGAAGTCTATTTCCCGATGGAGGTGCGTTCGGTGGCGCCCGATGAATTCTGGCTTTCGCCCTTCCACAAAAGGCTGACCTGCTCGATCGCCATCCACCACGATGCGGCGAATGATCCGCTGCCTTTCATGCGCGCCGCGGAGCCGATCTTCCGCAAGTACGGCGGCAGGCCGCATTGGGGCAAGATGCACAGCCTGAAGGCGGCGGACTTCAAAAAGCTCTATCCGCGCTGGGATGAGGCGATGGCGGTGCGCCGCGACATCGATCCCGAAAGCCGTTTCGTGTCGCCCTACATGGCCGGCCTGTTCGGCATCGAGCCCAGTCCTTCTGGCATCCAATAATGAGCGCCTATTTCGCCGCTCTGTCCGACGCGCTGAGGGCCGCCGACATCTTCCGGCCCTGCCTTGTGCTCGACCGTGACCGGCTGGACGGCAACATCGCGCTGGTCAAGGACAGGCTGGCGCCAGGCCTTGCCGTGCGGCTGGTCGATAAGTCGCTGCCTTGCGTGCCGCTGCTTTCGCACATTGCCAGAGCGCTTGGCACCAACCGCTTCATGACCTTCCACCCGCCGGTGACGCAAGCCGTCCTCGACGCCTTCCCCGAGGGTGATCTTCTCTACGGCAAACCGATGCCCGTGGGCGCCGCCAAGGCAGCGCTGACCAGGGGCGGCGCCGGCTGGTGGTCGCGCGTCTGCTGGCTGATCGACACACCGGAGCGGCTGGCCGAGTATGGCGCGCTCGCTGCCGCGCTCGGCACCGAGTTGCGCTTTGCCTTCGAGGTCGATGTCGGCCTGCATCGCGGCGGCTTTCGTGATCCCGCCGAGATCAAGGCGCTGACGATACCCAAACGCCTGCATTGCGAAGGCATCATGGCCTATGAGGCGCATGCGCCGGCGATACCGGGCCTGTTCGGCGGCGCGGCCAAGGCGCTGAACCAGGCCTCGGCCAAGGCCGCCGAGTTCGTCGCGGTCCTCGACCCGAGCCAGCGCCGCATCCTCAACATCGGCGGCTCGAAGACGGCACTGCTGCATGGCCGGGGGGCAGCCAACGAAGTGTCAATCGGCTCGGCCTTCGTACTGCCGAGCGACTTCGACACGCCCGGCCTCGACGGCTTCCAGGCGGCGGCCTTCATCGCGACGCCGATCCTCAAGGCGGTCGAGCCGGTGTTGCCGGGTCCGGCTGGGCTATCGAAGGCTCTGCAGGCGCTCGGCCTCTTCCCGCGCAAGGGCTGCTATCTCTACGGCGGCAAGTGGATGGCCGAGCCGGTGTTTCCCGAAGGCATGAAGCCGAATAGTTTGATCGGGCTGTCGTCCAACCAGCAGTTCATGGGTCTGCCGGCTGGAGCGGATGTGAGGCCGGGCGACTATGCTTTCTTGCGTCCGACGCAGAGCGAGGCCGTGCTGCAGCATTTCGGGGCAATTGCGGTGTTTGCCGGTGGACGGATCGTCGAGTTCTGGCCGGCGCTGCCGATGGGGTGAGAGCGTGCATCTCCACGTGTCGAACGAGGCGCTATCCGGCCACCTTTCTCTCGTCCTTGGCCAAATGGTACGGGTGGATCAGGATCTCCGCCGGAATATGCCATTCGCGATTGAGCTTGAATGCCATGTCCAGGGTGAGCGCGCGCTTGCGGCTCAAGATTTCGGAGGCGCGCGAAGCTGAACCCAGAAGTTGCACGAGGGCTGCCCGATTTAGGTTGGCCATTTCCATGTGGGCGACGATTGCGTCCACGGGATCGGGCTCTTCGATAGGGTAGTGCTTGGCTTCGTAAGCCTCGATAAGAACAGCCAGGACATCGAACCGATCGGCCTCAGGGCTGCCAATGGCGGGCTCGTTGTCAAAATAGCGAGTGATCTCGGCAATCGCCCAATCGTAATCAGCTTCGGTCTTAAGAGGTCGAATGTTTTCCATCACACCTTCTCCACGTCTATCTTGTCGTACTCGGCGTGAGTGCCGACGAATTTGATCAGCAGCCGCTTGAATGTGTAGCTGACATGCACAACCAGCCGGTATTTGTTGCCGGCGATGTCGAACACGACGCGGTTGTCGGCAACGAAATCCACACTCGTGCCGAACTGCGCCTTGATGTCAGCCGATGTTTTCCACTCGACCTTGCTCGATGCGTTGAACCAGGCGGTCAGCGGCGCTTTGGCCCGCGGATGTTTGGTCCAGAATATGACGAGCGTTTTCTTGCTGACGATTTGCATGGCGACATATAGGCTTTTCCCATATCGGGAACAAGCTAAATTACCAAAATGGGAAATCAACTATGTGGGCGCTCCACGATCCTCGCGAGATCGTGAGGTCATCCATCTGAGCAGTTTATTGACTCCGTCAACTAACTGATTGATCCTGCGCCAGACAGGAGAACAGTCCCATGACCATCCACGATCACCCCGGAAAGGAGCGCATCGATACGGTGCGTGCCTTCAATCGCTTCTACACCCGCCAGATCGGCCTGCTCGACGAGGGGCTTTTGAAAAGCCCGTTCTCGCTGACCGAGGCGCGGGTGCTTTATGAGCTTGCGCATCGCGACGGTCTCGTCGCCAGCGACCTGGTGCGCGACCTCGGCCTCGATCCCGGCTATGTCAGCCGTCTTTTGAAGAAATTCGAGGAGCGCGGCCTGGTCGAGCGCGAAGCCACCGAGGCGGATGCGCGCCGCGCCTCGATCGCGCTGACGCCGGCGGGCAGGGAAGCCTTCGCGCCCCTGAACCAGGATTCGCACGATCAGGTGCGCGCGCTGCTCGATCGTCTGACGCCCGTCGACCAGGAGCGGCTGGTCAAGGCGATGCGCACCGTCCAGGACCTGCTCGGCGACAGGCCCGAGCCCAAGGTGCCCTACATCCTGCGGCCGCTGCAGGTCGGCGACATCGGCTGGGTCACACGTCGCCAGGGCATGCTCTATGCGCAGGAATATGGTTGGGACGAGACCTACGAGGCGCTGGTGGCCGAAATCCTCGGCGAGTTCGTCAAGAATTTCGTCCCGCAATGGGAGCGCAGCTGGATCGCCGAACGCGAGGGCGAGGTGGTCGGCTCGGTCTTCGTCATGCGCAAGTCGCCCAAAGTGGCGAAGCTCAGGCTGCTTTATGTCGAGCCGTCGGCGCGCGGCCTCGGTATCGGCCGGCGGCTGGTCGACGAGTGCATCGCCTTCGCGCGTGCCAAGGGCTACAGGACGCTGACGCTGTGGACCAACGACATATTGGGCTCGGCCCGCCGCATCTACCAGGCCGCGGGCTTCAAGCTGGTCGATGAGGAACGCCATCATTCCTTCGGCAAGGATCTGGTTGGTCAGACGTGGAATTTGGAACTGTAGCGCGCACGTTTCATCCCCTGATCGGCAGCCAGATCTCCAGCCCGCCATTGCCGGTGTGCGCGTCGAATTCGGGCCCGTAGCGCTCGAATTCCGGCGCGTCGGCGATCTCGTGGCCGGAGGCCGGCAGCCAGCTGTTCCAGATCGTGTTGATGGTGCGGCGAATGGTCGAGATATGCTCGCGGTGCGCGAACACCGCATATTTCTGCGCCGGCACCCGCACGCGGCAAAAGTCCCTGGGCAGGTCGGAGAAATCCGTCACCTCGACGCCGACGACATAGTCGAAATTGCCGGCGTCGTCGCCGTTGAGGCAGGCGCCGTAGAAGACGCCGGGCACCTCGCCCGGAATGTTGCCGATATAGGGGGCGAAGCGCTGCCACTGCATCGGGATGCCGGCGCTGGTTTCGCAGCTGTAGCGCTCGCCAAGCCCGGTGATGAGGAAGGGTCGGCTGGTCTCGAAGCGCGGCGGCTCGAGCGTGGTGAGAAGTGAACTGTCCATCAGGATAGGCTCCACGAGGTCGAGGGTCTGGGTCGAGCCTTGCGCGCGCACCAGCTCCGGCGTGGTGCCGAACGCATCGCGAAAAGCCCGCGTGAACGCCTCATGCGAGCCGTAGCCGGCATCGAGCGCGACCGAGAGAATGTCGCGCGCGCCGCCCGCCAGCTTGCGCGCCGCTTCGCTCAAGCGGCGCGCGCGCATATAGCCCATCACCGACCGCCCGGTGGCCGCACCGAAGGCGCGCGTCACATGGAAGCGCGACACGCCGCTGCTTGCCGCGACATCGTCGAGGCTGATGTCGTCCGGCAGGTGGCTTTCGACAAACCACAGCGCTTTTTCGGTCGGGTTCATGGTTCCTCGCATTTGGCGGGGCGACACTAACCCCCGCGCCAACAGCCAGTTTGATCGAAATTGCTCGCCGGGTACAAATCCCGTTCGACATGGCTGCATCTTCACGGGCCGCTAACCATGAACGCATCGCATGCCTGCCATGTCGATTTTGCCGGCTTCTGGCGCAAAACATCCACTTGAATAGTAAGCACGCTTATTATATGTATCGCTCATGGTTTCAGATGGCATCGACAGATTGGGATTTTTGATCCACGACGTGCAGCGCCTGATGCGCAAGCGCTTCGAGGCGCGCGCCAGCGGATTGGGTCTTTCCTCGGCGCAATGGCGGCTGCTCGTCCGAGTCGCCAAGGAAGCCGGCGTCGCGCAGGCGCGGCTTGCCGAGCTCCTCGAAATCGAGCCGATCAGCGTTTCGCGCCTGGTCGATCGCATGGAGGAGGGCGGCTGGATCGAGCGCCGCCAGGACGCGACCGACCGGCGCGTGCGCATGATCTTCCCGACCGAGAAGGCAAACGCGGCCTATGCCGACGTCAAAAGCCTGGCCGGCGAGGTCTATGAGGAATCGCTGGCCGGCGTGTCCACGGAAGAGCGCCGCGTCCTGATCCGCGTGTTGGACACCATCGTGCGGAATTTGACGGACGCCGAGACATCGTCCCTGGAAAAGATGAAGAGTACGGAAGGCGCAGCAGCATGAACGCGGCAGCCAAGATAGAAGACGACAACATCACCACGCTGGAGATCGAGGCGCCGGCGCAGCCAGCCGCCAAGGCGTCGGCGGAGCCGATCGCCGAAGCCCCGGCAAAGCCCGCGGCCGCTCCGGTCGCGGTTGCTCCCGAGCCGCAGCCGGCTCCGGCAGCGCCGAAGAAGAAGCGCCGCCTCGGCCGTTTCCTGTTGATGGTCGCCCTGCCGCTGGCTCTGCTTGCCGGCGGCTCGTATGTCTGGGTGACGGGCGGCCGCTACCAGGAAACCGAGAACGCCAACCTGCAGCAGGCCAGGATTTCGGTCGCTTCCGACACGGCCGGCCGCATCGTCCAGGTCGGCATCGCCGACAACCAGCTGGTCAAGCAGGGCGACCTTCTCTTCGTCATCGATCCCGAGCCTTACAGGATTGCGCTCGCCCAGGCCGATGCGGCGGTCGCCGGCGCGCGCCTCAATGTCGAGCAGCTGCGCGCCGCCTACAGCCAGGCAATGGCACAGGAAAAGTCGGCCGCCAGCGAGGTCGACTATGCGCAGTCGCAATATGGCCGCGCCGCCGACCTCGCGCAGAAAGGTATCAACGCCAAGTCGTCCCTCGATGAGGCCCGCAACGACCTCGACAAGGCCAAGCAGCAGCTCGCGGTCGCTCAGCAGGGCATCGTCAGCGCCAAGGCAGCGCTCGGCGGCAATCCGGACATCGAGACCGACAAGCATCCGACCGTGATGGCGGCTTTGGCCGCGCGCGACAAGGCCGCCTACGATCTGGCGCAGACCACTGTGAAGGCGCCGGCCGATGGCATCGTCTACCAGGCCGCTTCCTTCAAGCTTGGCCAGTATGTCGCCGTCGGCACGCCGCTGTTCGCGCTGGTCGAGACCGGGGACACCTGGATCGACGCCAATTTCAAGGAAACGCAGTTGACCCACATGACGCCGGGCCAGAAGGCCGAGATCGTCGTCGACACCTATCCGGGCCGCACCTTCGAGGCGACCGTCAAGGCGATCGGCGCCGGCACGGGCGCGGAGTTTTCGCTGCTGCCGGCGCAGAACGCCACCGGCAACTGGGTCAAGGTCACGCAGCGCATTCCGGTGCGCCTGGAGCTGACCGATCCCGACGCCAAGATGGCGCTGCGCACCGGCATGAGCGCCACCGTCACCGTCGACACCGGCGTGGCGCGCGGTCTGCCGTCGATCTTCGGCCACGCCACGGCAGGAGAGCAGGCGCAGTAACGAGTAGGAGTAGGGGATTGGTCGACGGGAGAAAGTTGGAAGGATCAGCGTCTAGGACGAGCCGCGTGCGGCTCGATCGAAACTGAAGCCTTCGACACGGCCCCGTCGGTCCTCGCGTCTCCGGGCGGCAGGCATCCGTAGAGACTTTCGGTCGATGTAACCCCCACATCGATAGTCGCGTCCCACCGCGATGAAGGTCTCTCAACGGAAGGCCCGCCGCCCGGAAACCTAGAGCCGGATGATGTCAGGCCGGTCCGACCTGAAATCTGAATCCGTCTCTAGATCAAAGAGATAGAGCATGATGTCGTCCGAAGACCGCTTCATACTCTTCGACTTTGTACGCTAGCGTACACTTTTTTGCTATCCGCTGGAAGTTCAGCATCATGAGCACACCCGAACCTTTCAAGGAAGTGCCGCATCGCGGGCTGATCACGGTCGCGCTGATGTTGGCCACGATCATGCAGGCGCTCGACACCACCATCGCCAATGTCGCGCTGCCGACCATGACCGGCGATCTTGGCGCCTCGCCTGACAACATCAACTGGGTGCTGACCTCCTATATCGTGGCGGCGGCGATCATGACGCCGGTCACCGGCTGGCTCGCCGACCGGCTTGGCCGCAAGGAGCTCTTTCTCGCATCCGTTGTCGGTTTCACCATTTTCTCGATGCTCTGCGGCCTCGCCTGGAGCCTCGAGACGATCGTGCTCTTCCGCCTGCTGCAGGGCGTCTTCGGCGCCGCCATCGTGCCGTTGTCGCAGACCTTCCTGCTCGACATCAATCCGAAGGAGCGCCATGGCCAGGCGATGGCGATCTGGGGCGCCGGCATCATGCTTGGGCCGATCCTGGGCCCGACGCTGGGCGGCTGGCTGACCGAGAACTTCAACTGGCGCTGGGTTTTCTTCATCAACCTGCCGGTCGGCATCCTAGCCTTCCTCGGCATGGCCGCCTATCTGCCGGTCATCGCCAAGCGCGTGCGCGGCTTCGACTTCTTCGGCTTCGCCATGCTCTCGCTGGGCGTCGGCGCGCTGCAGCTTCTGCTCGATCGCGGCGGCGAGGTCGACTGGTTCAACTCAGTCGAGATCTGGATCGAGCTCGCTCTGTCGCTCACCGGCTTCTGGGTGTTCATCATCCACACGATGACCGCCGAGCATCCCTTCATCGATCCAAAGATCTTCCTCGACCGCAATTTCGTGACCGGGCTGGGCTTCATCTTCGTCATGGGCGTGCTGATCCTGGCCTCGATGTCGCTGTTGCCACCGATGCTGGCCAACATCTTCGGCTACCCGACCGTCACCATCGGCGTCGTGCTGGGGCCGCGCGGCATCGGCACGATGATCTCGATGCTGTTCGTCGGCCGCATCATGCACAGGATCGATGCTAGGATCCTCGTCGCCTTCGGCTTCCTGCTCACAGCGCAGTCGCTCTACACCATGGCAAGCTTCACGCCGCAGATGGACAACTGGCTGATCATCTCCTCGGGCGTCATCCAGGGCCTCGGCATGGGCATGGTGTTCGTGCCGCTGTCGACGGTCGCCTTCGCCACGCTCGATGCGCGCTACCGCACCGACGCTACCTCGCTGTTCAGCCTGGTGCGCAATCTGGGCTCGTCCATCGGCGTGTCGGTGGTTGCGGCGTTGATGGTTCGCAACACGCAGATCAACCACACCGAGCTTTCGGCCTTCATCAACCCGTACAATCCCAACCTGTGGGCCGCGTCTCCGGCGGCCGCTGGCGGCGATCCCGCGGCACTTTCGCAGGTCGACCGTGCGGTAAATGCCCAGGCGATGATGATCTCCTACATCAACGACTTCAAAATCCTGATGGTGATGACGCTGGTCGCGATCCCATTCGTGATCCTGCTGCGCAAACCCAAGGCCGCGCCGGCGAGTGGTGCGCCGGCAGCGCATATGGACTAGGACCGCCACGCCGGTTGGTCCTAGATCACAATCGAGACAGACTGCATCGTCCCAGCATTGAGCGGTTGGATGAACGCGATGCAGAACCCGTCATTTCCCGTATTCGATCTCGGACAATTCGAGGCCGCGAGCGCCGCGCGGAAGAAGGCGCTTGGCCGCGAGGTCGACCACATCTGTCGCGGCACCGGCTTCCTGGCGGTCAAGAACCACGGCGTTCCGCAGGCTGTGATCGATGCCGCCTGGTCGAAGGCGAAGGCCTTCTTCGACCTGTCGCCCGAGGAAAAGCAGCGTTCGAAGGCGCCCTACAAGGGCTATCCCTATGGATATCTCGGCCCCGAGCTCGAGGCGTTGGCAAAATCTCGCAACATCGACACGCCGCCGGACCTGAAAGAGAGCTTCAATGGCGGACCTCTCCGCGTGCCGCCGGGCATTAAGGACCCGGAGGCGTTGGCCTTCTGCTACGCCGAGACGATCTGGCCGGCCGAGCCCACGGGCTTCGTTGAAGCCTGGAAGGCCTACTACGCTGCTCTCGAAGATCTGGCGCTGCGCATCATGCGGGTCTTCGCCACAGCGCTTGGCTTGCCGGAGACCTATTTCGACGCTTTCCTCGATGCGCCGATCAGCGCGCTCAGGGCACTGAACTATCCCGAGCAGCATGTCGCGCCGAAGCCCGGCCAGATTCGCGCCGGCGCCCATACAGACTATGGCAGCCTGACCATCCTGCTGCCGCAGCCAGGGTCACGCGGACTTCAGATCGTCACGCCGAGCGGCGAATGGGCGGAGGTGCCGCCGGTCCCCGGCGCCTTCGTCATCAACATCGGCGACCTGATGGCACGCTGGACCAACGACCGTTGGGTGTCCACCGTGCATCGCGTCGTCAACCCGCCGGCGGAAGAGGGCGGCAGGGATCGCCGGCAATCCATGGCCTTCTTCCACCAGCCGAACTGGGATGCCGAAATCACGGTTCTGAGCGCATGCCTGGCCGAGGGAGAGGCGCCGAAATACGAGCCGGTGCGCTCCGGCCCTTACCTGATGGGCAAGTTCAAGGCGACGACGAAGTAGTAGGACGGCAAGGGTAGGGCGGGAGGACCGGCAGCCTACCTGCCCAGCACCAGCGACCAGTAGCGCAAGGCGGGGTCGCGGCCGTCGCGAACATAGGCCAGCCCGAAGCGGCTGAAGTCCGGGTCGAGCATGTTGCGGCGGTGGCCGGCCGAATGCATCCAGATGTCGAACAGTTTCTGTTGGTCGAAGCGGCCCTCGGCGATGTTTTCGGCCGCCGCACCCCGCACGCCGTTGTCCTTCATGCGCGAGGCGAAATCCTTGCCCCAGCCGGTGGTGTGGCTCATGCGCTCGCGCGATGCCATGTAGCCGGCCTGCTGCAGCGCTGCCTGTTCGAGCTGCGCGTCGGGCGCCAGTGCCGGCAGCCCCGCCGTGGTGCGTATGCCGGCCAGCGTCGCCGTAGCGGATGAAGAGGCGCCCGCGCCTTCGCCCGTCGGCACCGTGACGGTGCTGCAGGCGGCGATGCCGGCAAGCGCTGCAAGGCCGGCGGCCTTGAGCAGCGTGCGACGGTTGAGATCGGGCAAGGGAGAATCGACGGTCAGGATGGTCATGCGGCCTCTGATACCGCAGAACATGGCTTTTGCCGGGCAAGGAGATGATGGGACGCCATGCGATCCATGCGGCGACAAGGCGACAACCCTTGGCAAATGCGTTATATTGCCACAGGTACCAGTGGCAGCCATGGGCGGCCAACCAGGCAGTGACCGCCCATTGCAGCGTGCGTCCGATTGGATGCAAACGACGCTGTAAAACTTTGGTTTGGCGCATGATCCCCTTTCCGAAAGCCGGTTCGCGGCTTTCGGGGTCATGCGCGAAAAAACGGAGGACGGTTATGGCCGGTTTTCATGTCATGACGGACGCGCATGGGATGCATGTGCAGCCCACGGTGCGACGCATCTCCACCTCGGATCTTTGGGATGCGCTGAGGCTCGGCGCCGAGGATTTCTGGGCCAAGCCCTCGCATTATGTATTCCTGTGCCTGATCTATCCGATCGTCGGCCTGATCCTGACGCGGTGGAGCTCCGGATCGAACGCCGTCCAGCTCGTCTATCCGCTGATGTCCGGTTTTGCCTTGATCGGTCCGTTCGCGGCGATCGGCCTCTATGAGATCAGCCGCCGGCGCGAGCTCGGCATGAGCAGCCGCTGGCACCATGCGCTCGATGTCCGCCATTCGCCGGCGCTGCCGTCGATCGCGGTCATCGGCATCCTGCTCTTCGCGCTGTTCCTGCTTTGGCTGTTCACCGCGCAGTCGCTCTACACCAGCCTGTTCGGCGCCGAGGCGCCCGCGTCGGTCGGCGCCTTTGTGCGCGACGTGCTGACGACCGGCAAGGGCTGGACGCTGATCCTCGTCGGCAACGCCGTCGGCTTCGTTTTCGCCGTTGTCGTTCTAGCCACGACGGTCGTCGCCTTCCCACTGCTGCTCGACCGTGACGTCGGTGCCGTCTCCGCGATCGAAACCTCGGCCCGCGCAGTGATGGCCAACCCGCTGACGATGGCGCTCTGGGGCCTGACAGTCGCCGTGTTGCTCGTGGTCGGCTCGATCCCGCTATTTGCCGGGCTCGCCGTCGTCATGCCGATCCTCGGCCACGCGACGTGGCACCTCTACCGCAAGGTGATCGAGCCGGAGCAGATAAGGCCCGCACGCCGTCCGATGTAGGAAACTGTCCAAAGCGGTACTGGAGCAGGTCTATGAGCAAATTTTCGAGGTCGCTCAAAGGAGCGGCACTCGTGGCTTGCTTTTCGGCTGTCGGTTGTTTTGCTGTGGCGCGCGCCGCCGCCGACCAGTTGGTGCATCTTGAAAGCGCGGCCGTGACGCCAACGCCGTTTCAGCTGCGCATTGCGCAACAAAGCGGGCAAGCGCCCAAAGCTGTTCCCGGCACACCGTTGAACGGCTATCTCGCGCGGCCGCCGGGCGAGGGGCCGTTCCCGGCTGTCGTCGTTCTCCACGGATGCACGGGGCTGTTGCCGGATGTAAGGAAAGCCTGGTCCGAGCGGCTGTCTTCCTGGGGGTATGTCGTCCTCTTTGTCGATAGCTTCAGCACGCGCGGCATAAAGGAAACCTGTGATGGCCTCCACTCTGTTGATCGCGTTTATGACGCCTACGGCGCCTTGGAGTTCCTCTCGAGATTCAGTTTTGTCGACCCGCGGCGCATAGCGTTGGCGGGGTCATCTGCTGGCGGAACCACAACGCTGGAGGCCGTGCAAACTGGTGGCGCCGAGCGGCTTATGGCGCGCAAGTTCAAGGCAGCGATTGCCTACTATCCGAATTGTTCGGCTGCGAATGGCGACATGACGGTCCCGACCTTGATCCTGATCGGTGAGCTTGACGATTGGACTCCCGCCAGGAAATGCCAGGAGATGGCGCGGCGCGGCGGCAAAGGAAGCTCCGTGCAGCTCGACATCTTCAAGGGTGCGCGTCACGCATTTGCTTCCCCGGGATTGAAGGCCGGCACCGAGGACTATGGTCACCGGGTGGAGTACGATGCGGCCGCGGCCAAACAATCCGCAAGCGAGGTTCGAGCATTCTTGAAGCAAGCGCTCGGCGGCTAAAGCGCGTCGCGCTGAAACGGATTCAGGCGACGCGCTTTAAAGTGTTCGTTTTGATGCATGTCCTTGTCCCAGAACCGCTGCACACTTCTGGGCGATATGCATAACGCTCAGCGCTGCGCCTCGGTCGCCATCTTCAGCGCCAGCGCCGTCAGCACCGTACCCATCATCCAGCGCTGGACGACCAGCCAGAACGGTCGTCCGGCGAGGAAATTCGCGATCGATCCGGCGGTCACCGCGATGATCGCGTTGACGGTGAGGCTGATCGAAATCTGCGTCACGCCGAGCACCAGAAGCTGCGACAGCACATGGCCCTTAGCCGGATTGATGAACTGCGGCAGCAGCGAAAGGTAGAGCACCGCCACCTTCGGATTGAGCAGGTTGGTCATCAGCCCCATGGCGAAAAGCTTGCGCGGCCTGTCCCGTGGCAGCTCGCGCACCTGGAACGGCGAGCGTCCGCCGGGCTTGAGCGCCTGCCAGGCCAGCCACAGCAGATAGAGCGCGCCGGCGAAGCGCAGCGCATCGTAGGCAAAAGGCACGGCGAAGATGAGCGCGGTAATGCCGAAAGCTGCCGACACCACATAGAACAGGAAACCCAGCGCCACGCCGCCGAGCGAGATCAGCCCGGCCTTCGGCCCTTGCGACAGCGAGCGCGAGATCAGGTAGATCATGTTCGGCCCGGGCGTGAGCACCATGCCGAGGCAGATCAGCGCAAAAGTGAGATGGTTGGCGGCGTCGGGCATCGGGGTCTCCGGATGGCGGCGGAGATGTGCGCTGGTTCGCTAGGAGACGCAAGGGCTTGGCGGCGCCGGACGTTGCGCCAGACAAAAGCACGTATATGCGCTGGGTTGTGTTCCTTCACACCCCCCTCTGTCCTACCGGACATCTCCCCCGCAAGGAGGGAGATTGGCAGCTTCCGCGCCGTCGCTACCCCACTACCCTCAAATTCGACAACTCGTTCGCAATTTCCTTGAAATTGTTCGAAAGCGTCGCCCCGGTCGCGTTCCAGAACAGCTTGGCCGGTTTGCTGGGATCGGTCGGATCCTTGCGGAAGCGAGAATCGGAAGAGCAGGCCTTTAGCGCGGCCATCGCCTTCTGGTCGCCGGTATCGGTCGACGACATGTCGAGCGCCACCGTCATCACCATGATCTTGCCCGCCTTGGCGTTGTCGCACAGCTTCGCCATCTGCTCGTTCATCGCGGCGGTGTAGTTGCTCGACGAATAGTTGAACTGGCCGATCGCGCTCGACGTGCCGCCGAACAGGCGGGTGACCGAGGTGCCGTTATAGCCGACACCGGTATAGCCATAGGCGGCATAGGTCGACTTGTTGACGGCCGGGTCGGGATTGACCGTCGAATAGGTGTTCTCGCCGTCGGTCAGCACGATGACCACCTTGTCGTTGCCGCGCTCGTTCTCCGGCCGCCCCTCGGTGAACGGCGCGGCGTTGGACACGGTGCGCCAGCCCCAGGCCATGCCTTCGGGCACGTTGGTGTTGCCGTTGGGCTGCATCAGGTCGATCGCCGCCTTGATGGCTGCAAGCCCATCCGCGTTGGTGACGTCGGTGAGCGGCGTGATCGGCGTCGTCGTGCAACTGTAGTTCGGGCCGGCGCCCTTCGACAGCACCGGTGCGTTGATCGGCCGCGGCTGGAAGTACTTGGCCATGTTGGATTGCCGCGTCGGGCCGTCGGGGCTCGTCGGATCGTCGTTCCACCAGCTGTTGGCGGCGCCGTAGGTTTTCGGCGGAAGCTCGTCGGGATCTTGCGTGATGTACCAATGGTTGCCAGGTTCGTCCGACGCGAACATCGGCACGAACATGGTCGCCGGATCGCCGACGCCGATGCCGGTGTTGTTGGGGCCGCCCGAGGCCGGCGTGTCGTCGACATTGTAAGGATAAGGCCGAACCTCGACGCAGCCTTGCCAACTGGCGAATGGCCCGTAGGTGTCGTTGTAGTCGTATTCGTTATGGCTATCCGAGCAGGTATGATTGGAACGGTACTTGTCGCAGACGACGCGCTTGCTGCCGGCGATGCGTTCATGGCTGGTGACGACCTTCATGTCCCGATAGAGCCCGAAGCGGGTCAGTATCTGGTCTTCCTCTACGCCCCAGCCGGTGCCCTTCTTATACCAGATGCCGTTGATTTTCTGGGCGTATTTGTCGGAGGCGCTGAGTGTCGACCAGTCGAAATTCTCGTTGGCGATCGGCGACAGACCATAGGTGTCGATCCAGGAGGCGTTGTCGTTGTCCGGCCCGACATTGACCGAAGCCGCGAAGGGCACGAGGCTGAACTGGACCGGCTTGTCGATCTGCTTGATCTGCGACGCCTGCTGCGCCAGCGTGTCGACAAGCTGCTTGGCGGCCTGTTTGAGCAGGTCGATGCGCTTCTGTCCCGAGCCGGTGCCGGGCGTCGTCATGGAGCCCGAATTGTCGAGCACCATCGCCACTTCCAGCGTGTTCTTCAGCCGCACCTGAGAGCACATCTCAAGCTGGATCGGCTTGTGTGCGTCGCCGTCGTATGCGCCATTGAGCAACGCCGCGGCCGGATAGAAATAGGGGTGGTAGGTGAGCGTCGCGCAAAGCTTCATCAGGCCGCCGCCGGTCTGGCTGCTTGGCAGCGTGACATCGAGCGAAAGGTTGCCGGGGTCGACACCATTGAGGTTGGAATTGAAGAAGCCAACCGCGTAGGCCCTGATCTGGTCGTCCGTCGCTCCTTGCGAAAGCCGCCCCGCTGCGGCGAAGTTGGCGGCGTCGAGCGCGCTCAGCACCATCTGCTTTTCGCGATTGAGCTCCCCGAAATCGACACCCATGGCCACTACGCCCATCAATGGCACCATGACGATCGCCGTCATCAGGGCATAGTTGCCGTGGCGGTCACGGCAGAATTGATGCCAGAATTTGCGCATCTTAGGCAAGCGGCTTTTCTTTCTAGATCAGCTGACGATGCGCAGGTTCGATAGCTCGTCGGCGATTTCTTTTTTTACCGCCTCCATTTCATTGCTTCGGGTATTCCAGAACAGTTTCTTGCCGGAGGTGAAACGTGATTCCGAGGAGCAGTCTTTTAACGCCTGGATCTGCTTTTTCTCAGTTGCGTCGCTCTCATTCAAATCGAGAGCAATAGTCATGACTATGACATTATGGTCGACAGCATTCTGGCAAACCGTGGAAATGCTCTTGCTGTCTCGAACGAAGTGCTGGTTCATCGCGGCTGTATAGCTGCTGTTGTCATAAGAGACGGAACCGGTTGTGCCCTTGAATATTCGTTTCACCCCGGGTTGGCCGTTGTAGTCAGTGCTGGCGTAGCCGTAAGCAGAGTAGGTCGACTGGTTGCTTGCGTCGTCGCTTAGTCTGAGAGAGCCGGGTGTGTAGTAAGTGTTGGCACCGTCGGTCAGGACGATAAGAACCTTGTCGTTACCTCGCTCAGCTTCGGCACGCCCCTTGGTGAACGGTGGGCTGCTCGAAAGAACTCTCCAACCCCAAGCCATAGCCTCCGGTACATTGGTTGCGCCGTTCGCGACCATGTTGTCAATCGCCGTCTTCAGCGCGTCCCGCTGGGCGTCGACGGCAACGTCGGTCAGCTCAGTTATTGGCGTTGTCGTGCAGCTGTAATTCGGACCTTTTCCGGAGGGCGTGGACTTATTGGCAGGGCGAAGCTTGAAGTATTTCGTCATGTTCATCTGACGAGCCTTGGCCGCGCCGGTTTGGCTGGTGTCGTCGTTCCACCAACTGTTGGGAGCGTTGAACAAATTCAACTGATCGCTGGCGATGGCTGACGTTGTCCATGCCTCTCCCGCTTCGTCGGGCGCGAACATAGGCACGAACAGGGTTGCAGGGTTACCAGCGTTCGGCGGCGTGTCGTCGATATTGTAAGGGTAAGGTCGGGACTCGATGCAGCCACCCCATTTGGCCAGAGGCGCAGTGGTGGTGCTGTTGATCCTATACTTGGTCTGATCGAACAAGGTGAACCGGGTGAGCTGCTGATCTTTCAGACTTCCCCAATTGTTCCCGCGAGCGATCCACGTACCGTTCAGTGATTGGACACATTTGCCCGAAGCGTCTGAGCACGTGCTCGTGGTGGTTTGAGGAAACGATTTCCAGTTAAAATTTTCGTGGTGGATCGGCGAGAGGCCTTGCAAATCCAGCCAATCAGCTCGTTTCGCCGGATCATAATAATAGTCGGGCCCGACATTGACAGAGGCTGCGAACGGGACCAGCGCGAACTGCACCGGCTTGTTAAGCTGGGAAATCGTCTTCGCCTGCGCTGCGACCAGGTCGATGAGTCCTTTGGCGAAGTCTTTTAAAACTGTCAGCCGTTTCTTGCTGGTCCCGAACCCGGTTTCGTCCATCGAGCCCGAATTATCCAGCACCAACGCCACTTCCAGCGTGTTCTTGAGGCGGACTTCCGAGCACGCCGTGAAGTTAGTATCGCTGGCCGTCTTGCCGAGGAGCATCGCGGCGGCCGGCAGGAAATAGGGATGAAAGTGAAGGTTGGCGCAAAGCTTCAGCGTGCCGCCGCCGGTGTTGCTGCTGGGCAAGGTGACGTTCAGCAGCGTGTTCGCCGGAAGGACGTGCCTGAGATTGGCCTCGAAGAATGTCTTGGCATAGGCCTTGGCATCCGCGTCACTTGCACCGGAGACGATCTGCTGCGCCGTGGCGATGCCGGCCGCATCGAGCGCGTTCAGCGTCTCCTGCCGTTCCCGCGTCAGTTCGGTATAGTCGACCGCCAACGCGACGCCGCCCATCAGCGGTATCATCGTGATGACCGTCATCAAGGCGTAGTTTCCCCGCCTGTCGTGGAAAAAATCGCGAATCATTGCGTATACCCCCGCCAAGGACCCATGTTGAGATACAACCATGGTCGCAGTTGACCGTACTACCATGGTCATAAATCGTTAAATTTCAGCTTGCTCGAAACTATCAAGAACGCGCCGCCTTTTTGACGGCGCGTTAACCCTGTGCTTCCGGAGCGATATCGCGGGGTCGACGTGCGGCGATCGGGAAAGCTCGTGACAGGATGAAACGCTTCCGTTATGCGGAACCGGCTGTGGCGGACTCGGAACCGAGGGACGGCTGTTGCGGCCTCGCCAGAGATCAGGATCAGGGATACGGCATGGCGGAACCGCCCGACATCATCGCTTCGCTCGACGATCTGGCGGGGCGCTACGCCGCCATCCTGTGCGACGTATGGGGCGTCGTGCACAATGGCGAATGGCATTTTCCGGCCGCCGCCGGCGCGCTTGCGAGGGCGCGCGCGTCCAATGTGCCTGTCGTGCTGATCACCAATTCGCCGCGTCGCAGCGCCGACGTCGTTGCCCAGATGAAAATCATCGGCGTTCCTGCCGATGCCTGTGACCGCGTCGTCACCTCCGGCGACGTGACGCGCGACCTGATCGCCGAGGGCCCGAGGCAGATCTTCCATATCGGCCCCGAGCGCGATTTCACACTCTATGACGGGCTCGACGTCGATCTCGTCGAGGAATTCGAGGCTTCGGGCATCGTCTGCACGGGGCTCTATGACGACGAGGTGGAGAAGCCCGCCGACTATGCCGAGCTTCTGCAACGGCTGCGCGCCCGTAACCTGCCGTTCATCTGCGCCAATCCGGATATCCTTGTCGAGCGCGGCGAGCGCACCATCTGGTGCGCCGGCGCGTTGGCGCGAGACTACGCACAACTGGGCGGCCGCACGCTGATTGCCGGCAAGCCTTTCGCGCCGATCTACGATGTCGCCATGAAGGAGGTCGCAGGCCTGCTCGGTCGCGCCGTCGAGCGCAGCGAGGTTCTGGCCATTGGCGACGGCATGATGACCGACGTCAAGGGCGCGGCCGACAACGGCTTTGACGTGCTCTATGTCTCCGGCGGCATCCATGCCCGCGACTATGGCGATCCGCTGCGGCCCGATCCTGAAAGACTGGCGGGCTTTCTCGACAAGCATGGCTACCGGCCGGTCGCCGTCATTCCGCGTCTGCAATAGGTTGATAGTCTGGCCATGACGGGCGCCTCGACATGACGCAAGCCTTCGAACGTCTTTCCACGATCGCCCCGCTGCCTGCGCATCTGCGCGGCGGCGTCGTGGCGATCGGCAATTTCGACGGCGTCCATCGCGGCCACCAGTCCGTGCTGGAGCGCGCGCTGGCTGAAGCCCGCCGCAATGGCGTGCCCGCTTTGGTGCTGACATTCGAGCCGCATCCGCGCAAGGTGTTCCGGCCGGAGGTGCCGCTTTTCGTGCTGACGCCGCCGCCGATGAAGGCGCGGCTCCTGGCCGGACTTGGCTTTGCCGCTTTGGTCGAGCAGCCGTTCACGCGCGATTTTGCCTCGCTCTCCGCCGAGGCTTTCGTGACCGATGTGCTGGAGAAGATCCTCGGCATCCATCACGCCGTCACCGGTTTCGACTTTCATTTCGGCAAGGACCGCCAGGGCGGCCCGGCTTTTCTGATGGCGGCGGGAGAACGGCATGGCTTCGGTGTGACGCTGGTCGACGCCTTCCGCGATGAAGGCGCTGAAGTGGTCTCGTCGAGCCGCATCCGCGAGCTGCTCGCGGAGGGCAAGGTGGAGGAGGCCGCAGGCCTGCTCGGCTACCGCTTCACCGTCGAGGCCGAAGTGATCGGCGGCCAGCAGCTTGGCCGCACGCTCGGCTTCCCGACCGCCAATATGCGGCTTTCGCCGGAAGCAGCCTTGCGGGAAGGAATCTACGCCGTCCGCTTCCGTCGTGCCGATGGCACGCTTCATGACGGCGTCGCCAGCTTCGGCCGCCGCCCGACCGTCGACGACAATGGTGCGCCGCTGCTCGAGACTTACGTCTTCGATTTTTCCGGCGATCTCTATGGCGAGACCTGCGAGGTGTCGTTCTTCGGCTTCCTGCGCCCGGAACTCAAGTTCGACGGCCTCGACCCGCTGGTCGCGCAGATGAAAAAGGACGAGGCCGAGGCGAGGGCCCTGCTGGCGGGCGTGCGCCCGCTCTCGCAACTGGACGCCGAAATCGCGTTCTAGGGCGTTTCACCGTTTCACGGAAACGGCGAACCGCTCTATCTCTTTGTTTTGACGCAATTCCGGACGAAACGCTACGGCGAAGCCGCCAAGCCTGACCGCTCACATCTTTCCTGGAATTGCCTAGATCGTCTTCAATTCGCCGCTCAATCCAAAAGGTTACCTGCATGGGTGAAGCACTTCACCGAACGCGGACGCCGGATTGTGCAGAGAGTGCTAATGAAGATAAATCTAATGGTGTGGGCCGTTGTTTTGCTCTGCGCCGCGCTGTTCATTCTCTGTGATGGACTGAGCGCGCATTGGGGCAAGACCGGCAGCGGCCGCAGCCTGGCCATCGTCATGCTGCTGTCGCCGGTAGGCTACTTCGCATTTGCTTTCATCAACACGCGGCTGAACCTCGCCGTCACCGGTGCGCTGGTCAACACGATCGTGGTGGCCGGCGCGGTCCTCGTCGGCGCGCTCGTCTTCAAGGAAGAAGTGTCCAAGGCGCAATATCTGGGCATAGCGCTGGCATTGGTCGCCGTAACGCTTCTCAACGTGGATTGAGCGGAAGTCCTATCGCTTCAAAGCCAGGCCGATGGCAATGAAACTCCAGCCTTGGAAGACCAGGTCGATGGCCAGGAAGATGCCCAGCACCCAAAGGCTGTTGACCGGCCAGCCCATGGCGATCATCAGGCCAAGCAGGATGGTGATGACGGCGGCCGCGAGCAGCCATCCCCAGCCTTGCTCCGGTCGGTGATTGAAGGCGACCCAGGCTCTCAGCAGCCCCGAGGCGACGAGAGCGATCGCGAGCAGCAGCGTCAGCACCGCCGAGGCGAGCAGCGGGTTGTCGAAGGCGAAGAAGCCGGCGACCGCATAAAGAAGGCCGCTCAGCAGCCAATAGAAGAACCGTCCCCATGTCTTGACGCCGAAGGCATGGATGATCTCGATGGCGCCGGCCATCAGCATCAGCCAGCCGACCACATAGACCGAGGCCACGGTGGCGATGAACAGATTGCCGAAGGCGATGCCGCCGAAGATCAGCAGCAGCACGCCGAGCGCCACGAACCATCCCCATTTGTCCCGCGTCTGGCCGATTGCGTCTTTCAGGGCGCCACCTTGCAAGGTCATGCTGTTTCTCCCTCGGATATCGCCGCGCCACTTGCGGTTGAAAGGAGGGTAATCCCGATGGCTTCTTGCGTCCAGCGAGCAGGGCGGCCGCGAAGCCCGGGCTTGGATGACGCTAGGCCTGGACTTCGTCCGTGAACGGCGCAAGCGCCGCCTCCAGCGTCTCCCGGCCAGCCTGCTCCCAGCTTCGCGCCACGAATTCTCCGGCCTTCGCCTCATACGAAGCGCGGGCCTCGGGCGAGGTGATCCACCGCCGCATGGCGTTTTCCCATCCTTCGACGTCGAGTGGATCAAGGCAGAGCCCGAACGGACCGACCACTTCGGGGATGGCGCCGCCGGTCGAGGCGATCAAGGCCTTGCCGTAGGCCAGCGCCTCGACAGGCGGCAGCCCGTAGCCCTCATAGAGCGACGGGTACACGCAGAACGCACTGTTCCGGTAGAGGAGGGATAGCGTCCCGTCATCGACGTTGTCGAGATGGAAAAGGCTCTTGCCGTAGTCGGGATGGCTGTGAAGCTTCGCCAGGACGTCATCGACCATCCAGCCGCTGCGCCCGACAAAAACCAGCTTCACGCCGCTATGCGCAACCGTTTCGTCCAGAACGAGGCGTCGCCAGGCATCCATCAGCAGCGAATGGTTCTTGCGTGGTTCGATGGTGGAAACGAACAGGATATAATGACCCATCTCAAGTCCGTCCGGCAGCCGGCTCTCCGCCGTCGATTTACGGGCGCTGTCGCAGCCGAGCGGGACATGTTTCAGCTCCGGCAGGCGGATGCCGAGCTTGGCGGCATACTGCTCGATGTCGGCGGTGACACGCCTCGACGTCAGGATGAAGCGGTCCGCCAGTCCGAGCGCCAGATTCACATAGTGCGTGAATCTCTTGACGTCGTGCGGCTTGTACCATTCGGGAAACTGGATCGGGATGATGTCGTTCAGCAGCACGATCAGCTTTGCGCCGGCCGAGCGGCACTCGCGCGAAATGACCTCGATATCGGTGTGCGCCCAGTCATAGTTCATCAAAAGCAGATGATCGCCGGACGCCAGTCTGCATTGGTTGCCGGCCACCGTCCGCAGCGGCACGATCCGGACGCGTGAACCGTCGTCGCGAGCGACCAGCCGCCGCTCGGGTCCCTTCATCAGCCGGTTTTCGATCCGCTCGAGGACACGAAGAAAGCCGCTGCCGGGATTGCGCCGGCCGAATGCGCCGATTTCCGTTATCAGGACCCGGCGCGCTTTTACGATCGCCATCAGCGACTGCCGCGCCCGGTTTGGCCAGCGATCGTATAACCGCATCTTGATGCGGGCAGGATCCGGATAAAAACTCATGTCGCATGAGATGTCTCCGGCGATGATTTCCGCCGCCGTTTCCGGTGAAACCTGCCTGAGCACCCGCTCGGTCGGGTCGAACACCGTGAACACGACCTTACCGGCCTTGAACGCGGCCGCCGTCGCGCCATAATGCCGCTGCACGCGGACCAGGCCGACCGGCGGGCCAAGCCAGCGCGCCATGCTCGTGAGATCGACGACAAGCCGCATCAGCCGGGCCGCATCAGTTCGGCCGCATTTTCGCAGGGCGCGCGCTCATCCTGCGCCAGGCCAGTCGAGGCCCGAGCGCGAGCGTCCTGAAAGAAGGAGCGCCGACAGCCGCGAGGAACAGCAGCTTGCAGGTGACGGCCAAGGGTATGCCCGCGGTCCGCAGCAGCAACTCGATGTCGCGTCTTTCCAGGCTGGAGACGCCGGTCCCCGTGGCGGCGCGCCATGCGAGAAAGGCTCCGACGGCCTGCGCGGGCTGGCCGTCTGCATCGAATGGCTCGGCGCGGGAGTGACGCGACTGCGCCGCCTGTCTGGCCAGTGCCGCGGCCGCCTTTTGCTGCTCCTCCTTGACGCGCGATACCTGCCCGGGATGCGAGCGCAATTTCACCAGCCGTGCATCCATATTGGCCAGTTTTCCGGTCTCGGAGAGCCGCAGCCACAGGTCGTAGTCCTCGGCATAGGTGAATGCGCGACGGTAGCCTCCCACGCGCCGGACGGCCTCGGTCCGGAACATCACTGTCGGATGAAGCATGGGATTGTATCTGGCAAGCGCGTCCCGCAACTGGTCGTTGCCGATGGGAACGTCGATCGGCTTCAACGGTTTTCCATCGCGGTCGATCCGCAGTCCCGCCGTACCGAGCAGATGCAAATCGGGATCCGCCTCGAAACACGCCGCCTGCAGGCGCAACCTGTCGGGCAGCGAGACATCGTCGCAATCCATGCGCGCCACAAGAGGGGCCTGCGCGAGCGAAATCCCCATATTGAGCGCATCGACGATCCCCTTGCCGCGATTGGCGACAACTTTGACGCGGCCATCGCGCTCGCCAAGCGACGTCGCGATCGCCGCGCTGGCGTCCGAGGAGCCATCGTCGATGACGATGGCTTCGATATCCGCCAGATCCTGGTCCAGGATGCTTTGCAGCGCTTCGCCGACATACTGCGCGCCGTCTCTCACCGGAATGATCACACTTACTGTCGGCAATAGAACTTCCTTCGCGATGACCGGGCGTGACAAATGACCGTTAAATCATCCAATATGGGTAGGGGAGTTTGCGGCCCGGATCCAAAGTTCCATCCCAAACTTCCGTCGTCCTGTCGACCGCATTTTCATTGTCGCGCTGACTTAAGCGAGTCCTGAAGGGCGGGCTCGAGCAAGCGTAGAACCGCCTCGCGCTTTTTCGCCTTCAACGAGGGGTCGCCGTCGAGGCCGACCTCATGAAGCCAGCTTCCCCGCCATTCGCAATAGGCCTGCCTGAGTTCGATCCCGGGCAGTGCCGCGAATGCGGTGATCGGCCGTTGCGGCACGGCGTTCGGGTCCACATCCCGGTAGAGCACCTCCCAGTTGGCTCCGCCGGTATCGAGACCGGCGAACCAATCGAGCCCGAAATCGAGAGGTTGGCGGCCGACGGCGTCGAATCGAAAGAAACAATAGCCTGCCCACAAATACCAGCGCGTACCCGCCCAGCGGAGGTCGCCGTAAAACGGCGCGTCTTCAAGAGGTTCGAAGGGATCGCACGGCTGCGTCGGAAAAAGATCCTGGTCCAGAAATCCGAAGGCGGTCGGCGCCGCTGGTTTCAGGACATTGTGCCACATCCAGTTGAGCGCCGCGCCGTGGGACCGGCTCGGATTCTTCACGGTCCATGGATTGACGGGCAACCTGACATAGGCAGCGCCGCGGGCCGCGCATACCTGTCCGTTCTCGCGTGCGGAAGCTTCGCTGACGCTGTTGTCGGCCACGATGTGGAGGTCGTGACGAACAAGTCCTCTCGTCAACCGCAACTGCACATCGAGGCACTGGGCATCGCCGAAGGCAACAGTAAGCAGGACATGGCGACCCCGGGCGGCATGGCGGATGTCCGGGATATCGCCATCCCTGACCGGCTGGTCCAGGAACGTCCGGTCGATTTTCCGATAGCGAGCGGTCTTGATGGCATGTATCGGCGGCTGCAGCCTCAGCCATTGCCGCCAGTCGTATTCGCGCAGGGCCTTTGGCACGGGTCGGCGGCTTTCAATCGTATCCGGCTTGGCAACCGCGATCGACCCGAGGAATTCTCATCAGCGCGCTCCATCTGGCTTTTTTGAAAAAGCTCGAACGCGACAGCATTCAAGTCTCTTGATTACCAGCTATATACAGCATATTCGTATTTTCAACACGACCAACATTTAAGCGCCCTGCTTTGTTTGTTTGAGTGGAGAAGTCTGGGCGCACCCGGAGTATCTCTTCGCCGACTGGGGGTAAGAGGGCGCTCCGGAAAATGCGATGAAAATCTGCTGCGCGATCTCTGCCCTCTTTATGAACGGGGGGCTGCAAAGGGATTGTCTCAATATCAGCGACCGCCTTGTCAAGCGCGGTCACAGCGTGACGATCCTGACGACACGCCAGGTCGGCCATGTCGACAGTTCGGCGACGATAAAAGTCCAGCCGGCGCGGGTTATCTCCAATCCGGGCACCGAGTATGCGCTGGGAAGGACCCTGCTGACGGCCAGGCGGGACTTCGACTGCGTGGTCGGGTTCAACAAGATGGCGGGCCTGGATATCTACTATGCCGGCGACCCGCCCTATTTTGCCTCGAAGCTCGGATGGTGGCGACCGTTTTCGCCCCGTTTCATTCGCCAGCAAAAGCTGGAATCGATGATCTTTGCCCCCGGCAACGCCGCGCAGATCATTGCGCTCAGCGAGCACCAGGCAGCGCTTTACCGCGACTTCTGGCGAACGGAGGAATCGCGCATCCATGTCGTCGGGCCGACACTCGATCCGAAACGCCGCAGACCGGAACTGCTGACCGGCGACCGCAATGAAATCCGCGATCGTTTCGGGCTTCCCCGCGATGCCGTCATTGCCTTGACCATCGCCAACCGAATGAAGGTGAAGGGCCTCGACCGTGCGGCAAAGGCGCTTCAGCCGTTCCCGAACATCCATTGGCTGGTGGCTGGCCTGCGAAAAAACAGCGAGGAGGAAACCCGGCTTCGCGGCCTGATTGCCAAATGCGGTATGTCTGAACGGGTCATCCTGCTGGGCATCCAGGAGGACATCCCGGCGATTGTGGTTGCGAGCGATTTCATGCTGCACCCGGCTCGCCTGGAAAATACGGGCACGGTGATCCTCGAGGCGCTCGCAAATGGCCTGCCGGTCATTGCGTCGGCCGCTTGCGGATATGCAAAATATGTCGAAGCCAGCGGGGCGGGACTGGTTGTGGCCAATCGCGACGATCCCGAAATCTGGCGGCAGGCAATCCTGAAAGCCGGCAACCCGGCGATCCGGACCCAGTGGCACGAGGCGGCCCTTGCCTACGGCTCGTCAACTCAGCTTACGGGCGGACTGGAAACAGCCTGCGACCTGGTCGAGACGTCCCGCCGCAATCGGCGCGTCAGTTAGTTCGCCGGTCGGCTCCGATGTTGCCGGCTTTAATGCATGTCGCCCGGAAGTTTGCAGCGGGTTCTGGGACAACGACATGCATCAAGACAAGACTTTAAGCGCGTCGCCTGAATCCGTTTCAGTGCGACGCGCTTTTAAGTCAAATTTTACCGAACGCACGGCATGGCTTGGACGCCGGCGGATGGTGTTGCCGGCGCGTTTCGCGTAAGGGGTGACGATGCGTATTGTCGTGACGATTCCGTTGGCCGTCGCCGTAGGTCTGTTCACCGCGCCGGTCGCTCAGGCGGGCGAAGGCAGCTGGATATCCGGCAACTGGTACCTGACGCTCGGCGCCACCGGCCTCGTCGCGCCGAATTTCGAGGGCGGCAAGAAATATATGCTGAGCGCCCAGCCGATCATCTCGCTCGGCAAGGTCGGCCCCGAAGCGCGCTTCGCCTCGCGCAACGACAACATTTCGCTGGCGCTGATCGATGACGGTTCCGTTCGCGCCGGCCTGACCGGCAAGTTCATATTCTCGCGCGAGAGCAAGGACGAGCTCGAGGGCCTCGACCCCGTGCGCTGGGGCGGTGAGGCGGGCGGCTTCTTCGAATTCTATCCGCTGGATTGGGTTAGGGCGCGGGCGGAACTGCGGCACGGCATTCGTGCCCATAACGGCTTTGTGGCGGACATCGCGGCGGATGCCTTCTATGACATCACGCCGACGATCCGCATTTCCGGCGGCCCGCGCGTCTCCTTCGCATCGTCCGACTATTTCGACGCCTATTACGGCGTCAACGCCAAGGAAGCGGCGGCTTCGGGGTTGAGCGAATACCATCCGGGCGGCGGTGTGAAATCGACGGGCCTCGGCGGCGCGATCACCTGGAAAGTGACCGAGCCGATGACGGCGAGCGTCTTCACCGAATATTCGCGCCTGATGGGACCGGCCGCCGATTCCAGTCTGGTCAAGGAGCGAGGCAACCGTGACCAGTGGACCTTCGGTGTCTCGACCACCTACCGCTTCAATTTCACCATGTAGGCCGCGAAGGCGGCTTCACGCCTTGAAATCCGTGCTTTATTCCTGCCGCGCCATCCGCTAAAAGCCACGCCATGACGAGCTTTTCGCGCCTTTTCGCGATCGCGATACGAATTACGGGCCCGGTGTTCCGGGCGGCCTGAGCGCCGCTGGAGCCGCCGGGAGTTTTCGCGCGCGTCCCTCGCGCTTTTCCAGAACATCAATGCATATCGCCCGGAAGTGGCACCGGTTTCGGGAAAACGATATGCGTCAAACTGAAGACCTTAACGCCCGGGCTTTTGAGCCTCCGGGCAACGCAGATGGCAGATCAATGACCGACACTGTTGAAACGATCGACTATTCCAAAACGCTTTATTTGCCGCAGACGGATTTCCCGATGCGCGCCGGCCTGCCCGAGAAGGAGCCTGGCCTGGTCAAGCGCTGGCAGGACATGGACCTCTACAGGAAGCTGCGCGAGGAGGCCGCCGGCCGCGAGAAATTCGTCCTGCATGACGGCCCGCCCTATGCCAATGGCAACATCCATATCGGCCATGCGCTGAACAAGATCCTCAAGGACGTCATCAACCGCTCTTTCCAGATGCGCGGCTACGACGCCAATTACGTTCCGGGCTGGGACTGTCACGGCCTGCCGATCGAATGGAAGATCGAGGAGCAGTATCGCGCCAAGGGCAAGAACAAGGACGAGGTGCCGGTCAACGAGTTCCGCAGGGAATGCCGCGACTTCGCGGCCCACTGGATCAAGGTTCAGGGCTCAGAGTTTCAGCGCCTCGGCGTCATCGGCGATTTCGACAATCCCTACACGACCATGGCTTATCACGCCGAGTCGCGCATCGCCGGCGAGCTGTTGAAATTCGCCATGTCCGGCCAGCTCTATCGCGGCTCGAAGCCGGTGATGTGGAGCGTGGTCGAGCGCACTGCGCTCGCCGAGGCCGAGGTCGAATATCAGGACTATGAGAGCGACACGATCTGGGTGAAGTTTCCGGTTGCGAGCCTCGCCCAGCCGGTCGCCGGCGCCGTGCCGGCGCTGGACGGGACGGCGCTCGACCTGGTCGAGGCGCATGTCGTCATCTGGACGACCACGCCCTGGACCATCCCCGGCAACCGTGCCGTGAGCTACTCGCCGCGCATCGGCTACGGCCTCTATGAGGTGACGGCGGCCGAGAACGCCTTCGGCCCGCAGCCCGGCGAGAAGCTGATCTTTGCCGACGCGCTGGCCGAGGAATGCGCGGCCAAGGCCAAGGTCACCTTGAACCGGCTTCACAGCGTCTCGGCCGAACAGCTTGCAAGCCTTACGCTTTCGCATCCTTTCAAGGGGCTCGGCGGCGGCTACGAGTTCCCGGTGCCGACGGTCGCCGGCGAGCATGTCACCGACGATGCCGGCACCGGCTTCGTCCACACCGCGCCCGGCCACGGCCGCGAGGACTTCGACGCCTGGATGGAAGCCGCGAGCGAGCTCAGGGCGCGCGGTGTCGACACCACGATCCCCTTCACGGTCGACGATGCCGGCTTCTTCACCAAGGACGCGCCGGGCTTCGGCCCTGGGCGTGAGGGTGGCGCGGCGCGTGTCATCGACGACAACGGCAAGAAGGGCAACGCCAATCAGGCGGTCATCGACGAGCTTATCAAGCGCAACGCGCTCTTCGCGCGTGGCCGGCTGAAGCATAGCTATCCGCATTCCTGGCGCTCGAAGAAGCCGATCATCTTCCGCAACACGCCGCAGTGGTTCATCTACATGGACAAGGATCTCGGCGACGGCACGACGCTGCGCAGCCGCGCGTTGAAGGCGATCGACGACACCCGCTTCGTGCCGGCGGCCGGCCAGAACCGCATCCGCGCCATGATCGAGGAGCGGCCCGACTGGGTGCTGTCGCGTCAGCGCGCCTGGGGCGTGCCGATCGCCGTCTTCGCCGACGAGAACGGCAACGTGCTGAAGGACGAGGCCGTCAACCAGCGCATCATGGACGCTTTCGAGAAGGAAGGCGCCGATGCCTGGTTCGCCGAGGGCGCCAAGGAGCGTTTCCTAGGCAACCACGATGCTTCGAGATGGCACCAGGTGATGGACATCCTGGACGTCTGGTTCGATTCTGGCTCGACGCATGTCTTCACGCTTGAAGACCGCCCGGACCTTAAATGGCCGGCCGACGTCTATCTCGAGGGCTCGGACCAGCATCGCGGCTGGTTCCATTCCTCGCTGCTCGAAAGCTGCGGCACCAGGGGCAGGGCGCCTTACGAGGCGGTCATCACCCATGGCTTCACCATGGACGAGGAAGGCCGCAAGATGTCGAAATCGCTCGGCAACACCGTCGTGCCACAGGACGTCATCAAGCAGTCCGGCGCCGATATCCTGCGGCTCTGGGTGGCGACGACCGATTATTGGGAAGACCAGCGGCTCGGCAAGAACGTGCTGCAGACCAATATCGACGCCTATCGCAAGCTCAGGAACACCATCCGCTGGATGCTGGGCACGCTCGCCCATGACGACGGCAAGGATGTGCCGGTCGAGACGATGCCGGAGCTGGAGCGGCTGATGCTGCACCGGCTGTCCGAGCTCGACGAGCTGGTGCGCCAGGGTTATGACGCGTTCGAGTTCAAGCGCATCACCCGCGCACTGCTGGATTTCATGGTGGTCGAGCTCTCGGCCTTCTATTTCGACATCCGCAAGGACGCGCTTTACTGCGACGGGCCGTCGAGCCTGCGCCGCAGGGCGGCCGTGCAGGTGGTGCGCCACCTCTTCGAATGCCTGGTGAAGTGGCTGGCGCCGATGCTGCCCTTCACCACCGAAGAAGCCTGGCTCGACCGCCATCCGGAAGCTGTCTCGGTGCATCTCGACCAGTTCCCGGCAATCCCGCCGAACTGGCGCAACGAGGCGCTGGCCGAGAAATGGCGCAAGGTGAGGCAGGTGCGTCGCGTCGTCACCGGCGCGCTGGAGATTGCGCGCGCCGAGAAGCTGATCGGCTCGTCACTGGAAGCCGTGCCGGTGGTGACGCTCGACGACCCGGCCCTGGAAGCGGCTATCGCCGATGTCGATATGGCCGAGATGGCGATCACCAGCGACCTCGTCATCAAGCATGGCAAGGCGCCTGAAGGCGCCTTCACCCTCGACGACGTCAAGGGCGTGGCGGTGGTGGTTGAGAAGGCCGAGGATCGCGGTCTGGTCAAATGCGCGCGATCCTGGCGCTACACCGCCGATGTCGGGCAGGATCCGGAGTTCCCGGACGTCTCGGCCCGCGATGCCGCGGTGCTGCACGAGCTGAAGGCGCTTGGGCGTCTCTAGGTGCATGTCGCCCAAAAGTGCGCAGCGGTTTTGGGATAACGACATGCCGTCAAATAAGTGCAAAACTGCCACGCCGGGCGGCCCATATCCGCCCGTGCGTTGCCCTTAATAAGTGGTTGAGGTAAACACGCGACACCCCGGCAGACAAATTGTCGCCGGATTTCCATCGCAAAGGCGGGGAAGAAGGGGACCGTGCCCGTGGCCGGTGGCGACCGAAAGGCAGTTAGAGTGGGACTTTTTGGCATGACCGATAGAACGTTTGCGCGCGCCGCGCTGGTGGCGCCGCTTGTGGTATCGGCCGTCGCCCTGTCGGGCTGCATGAGCTCGCCGACCTACGGAACCGACAAGACGGCAGCCGCGCAGCTCTTCGACGATGTTTCCGGCGCCGCCGCGATCACGCCCAAGCGCAAGGATCCGATCGACTACAAGCCGCGTCCCGAACTGGTGAAGCCCGCTCCGGGACAGAAGGAAAGCCTGCCGGCGCCGCAGCAGAGCATCGAGACGGCCAGCGCCGACTGGCCCGAATCGCCGGAGGCGCGCCGCGCCCGCATCCGCGCCGACGCCACCGCGCACCAAAACGATCCGAACTACCAGCCGGAGGCGGTCGAGGATATCCAGACCGATCCCGCGGCGGTGAAGAAGGCTTTGGCCGAGTCGGGCTCCAGCCATCCGCCACGATGGTCGCCGGACGATTCCAGCGCCACCCGTAAAGCTCAGATTCAACGCAGCCTTGCCGAACAGAAGCAGGGCGATCCGACCGTTCGCAAATATCTGAGCGAGCCGCCGCTCGCCTATCGCCAGGCCTCCGCCACCGCGCCCCAGAACGAGCTCGGCGAGGATGAGTACAAGAAGGAGCGCCGCCTCAAGGCGCAG
Organism: Mesorhizobium sp. WSM4832; assembly: GCF_055811115.1. Taxonomy (NCBI): domain Bacteria; kingdom Pseudomonadati; phylum Pseudomonadota; class Alphaproteobacteria; order Hyphomicrobiales; family Phyllobacteriaceae; genus Mesorhizobium; species Mesorhizobium sp. WSM4832. The sequence goes on from NZ_JBVVQH010000012.1 coordinate 37,695, forward strand.
GCGGAAGGCAAGAAGGGCGGCTGGTTCGACTGGCTCGGCCTGTAAGGCCGGAACTGGCCGCGCAAACCTACGTTTCCCGTCTCTCGCGAAAAAAATCCTTGAGGATCAGGGCGGCGTCGCTCTCGCCGATCCCCGGGTAGATGTCCGGCGCGTGGTGGCAGGTGGGCGAAGCGAAGAAGCGCGTGCCGCTGACCACCGCGCCGCCTTTCTCGTCGGCGGCGCCGAAATAGAGCCGCCGCAGCCTGGCGAAGGAGATCGCGCCGGCACACATGGCGCAGGGCTCAAGCGTCACATAGAGGTCGTAGCCGGTGAGACGCTCGCTGGCGAGCGTTCGGCAGGCCTCGCGGATCGCCAGCATCTCGGCATGCGCCGTCGGATCGGCAAACTCGCGGGTGCGGTTGCCGGCTTTCGCGATCACCTTGTTGCCATTGGCGATCACCGCGCCGACCGGCACTTCGCCGCGGCTGGCGGCCGCCTCGGCCTCTTCAAGCGCCAGGGCCATGAAATCGGGTCGTTTCAAGCGGTTTCCATTCCGATTACTCCTCGCCACCCGAGAGTGATCCTGTTATCTAGCGCGAGACCCTGAAAACCGGAATCGGTTTTTGCCGCGCCGCTGGATGCGCAAAATCAAGATGACACTGCCTGCGTTGGGCGTCCGAAAGGGCGCGCGGCGCTGTAGCAGGTGAAGACGAGCAAAGTAATGGACGACAACAAGAAATCTTCACGCGGACCGCGCAAGGGCGGCCCGAAACCGGCGGGCCAGCGTGATCGCAAGCCGGCCCACGGCGCCAAGAAGCCATTCGTCAAGCGTGAGCGGCCGGTGGCTGCCGAAGGCGAGCGCCGCGATTTCAAGCCCGGCTACAAGCCGCGTGAAACGGGGCCGCGCGAAGCGGGCGCGGGCGCCGAGCGCGGCGAGCGGCCGTTCCGCAAAGGTCCGCGCCCCGACAGCAAACCCTTCGAGAAGCGCGAAGGCCGTAAGCCTTACACACCGCGCGGCGACCGGCCGATGGCCGCCGAAGGCGAACGCCCGGTCCGCGATTTCAAGCGCAGCTTCAAGCCGCGTGAAGAGGGGCCGCGCGAAGCGGGAGCGGGCGCCGAGCGCGGCGAGCGGCCGTTCCGCAAAGGTCCGCCGCGCGACGGCAAGCCTTTCGACAAGCGTGAGGGCCGCAAGCCTTATACGCCGCGTGGCGACCGGCCGGTGGCCGCCGAAGGCGAGCGGGGCGAACGACGTTTCGACCGCCCCAAGCGCGACTTCGCCGATCGTCCCAAGCGCGACTTCGCTGATCGGCCGAAGCGTGAAGATCGCCAGGATTTCACGCCGACGCCGGAACGTGATTTCGGTGATCGTCCGAAGCGCGATTTCAGCAGCGACCGGCCGCAAGGAAAACCGGGCGGCTTCAGGCCGCGCCCGCGGCCCGGTGAAACGGAACCGGAGGCCGGCGAGCGCATCGCCAAGCGGCTCGCACGCGCCGGCATCGCCTCGCGCCGCGACGCCGAGGAACTGATCGCGGCCGGCCGCGTCAAGGTCAACGGCAAGGTGTTGGACTCGCCGGCCTTCAACGTCAGCGCCTCCGACATCATCCATCTCGACGGCACCGAGATCCCGCCGATCGAGCGCACGCGTCTGTTCCTGTTCCACAAGCCGGCGGGTCTCGTCACCACCAACCGTGATCCGGAAGGCCGCAAGACCGTCTTCGACGTGCTGCCCTCCGATCTGCCACGGCTGATGACGATCGGCCGGCTCGACATCAACACCGAGGGCCTGCTTCTGCTGACCAACGATGGCGGACTGTCGCGCGTGCTCGAACTGCCAGCCACCGGCTGGCTGCGGCGCTACCGCGTGCGCGTCCACGGCAAGGTCGAGGAAAGCGCGCTTGCCGGCCTGCGCGAAGGCATCGCAGTCGACGGCGTCTTCTACGGTTCGATCGAAGCCTCGCTCGACCGTGAGCAGGGCAGCAATGCCTGGCTGACCATCGGGCTGCGCGAAGGCAAGAACCGCGAGGTCAAGAACATCCTCGGCGCGCTCGGCCTCGACGTGACGCGGCTGATCCGCATCTCTTATGGGCCGTTCCAGCTCGAGGACCTTCCCGAGGGACATGTGCTGGAGATCAAGGGCCGCGTGTTGCGCGAACAGCTCGGCGAACGGCTGATCGAGGAATCCGGCGCCAACTTCGATGCCGAGATCCAAAAGCCGTTTTCCAACAAGCCGGTGCGCGGCAGCAGTCCGCGCCGCGAAGAGGCCGACCAGCCGAAATTCACGCGCGACGGCGACCGCCGGCCGATCGGCGAGGGTGGACTGATCAAGGCGCGCAAGCGCCGCGAAGGCAGCCGCGACGAGGCGCTGAGCAAGCTTTCGACAAAGCCGGAAAGGGCATTTGCGCCGGAGCGGTCGTTCGGCGAGCGCGGCCCAAGATCCGAGCGCGCCGGCTTCGGCGACAAGCCGCGTGGTGGGTTTGGCGACAAGCCCCGGTTTGGCGGCAAGAAATCCGAACGCGAGCAGAGGCCAATCGAGCCGCCGGGCCAGCGCAAGGCCAATGTCTGGATGGCGCCCGGCGCCCGGCCGATCGGCAAGGGCAGGGCAGAAGCCGACGCCGCCAAGGCCGCCGAGGCCAAGGCGCGCAAGGCGTCCTACAAGCCGGGCGGCAAGGGCAAGCCGGGTGCAAAGCCGTTCGGCAAGCCCCGCGGCGAGCGCCCCGACGGCGATGGCGGCAACAGGCCGCGCGGTCCGAAAAGGGGCGGCGATGCGGATCGTCGGCGGTGAGTTTCGCGGGCGTCCGCTGGCGACGCCCAAAAGCAATGCCATCCGCCCGACCACAGACCGCGCCCGCGAGGCGGTGTTCAACGTTTTGGCGCACCGCTACGCCGAGAAGCTCGAGGGCGGCCGCGTGCTCGATCTCTTCGCCGGCACGGGCGCGCTCGGGCTGGAGGCGCTGTCGCGCGGCGCGTCCTACTGCGTCTTCATAGAGGAATCGACCGAGGGGCGCGGCCTGATCCGCGAGAATGTCGAAGCCTTCGGGCTCACCGGTCGCACCAAAATCTTCCGCCGCGACGCCACTCAACTCGGCGAAGCCGGCACGATCTCGCCCTTTGGTCTGGTCTTTGCCGATCCGCCCTATGGCAAAGGGCTCGGCGAGCGCGCGCTGCGCTCGGCGAAAGCCGGCGGTTGGCTTCTGCCAGGCGCGCTCTGCGTCATCGAGGAGGCGGCCTCGGCGCCATTCGAGGCGGGCGCCGGTTTTTCCGTGATGGATGAACGCAATTACGGCGAAACGGTCATCCGTTTCATCGAGGCCGACTAGATTGCCTAGAGCAATTCCAAGAAAGTGCGAGCGGTCAGGTTCGGCGTCTTCGCCGTAACCTTCTGACCGCAATTGCGTCAAAACAAAGAGATAGAGCGGTTCGCCGTTTCCATGAAACGGTGAAACGCTCCAGCAGCGCCTCGAAAATGCCGAACAATTCACTTTGCCTCGCCTGCCAACCTTGCCTATCGTCGCGCAACCGGGACCGGAGAACTTGATGACATCAATGGGGATCGGGCTGCGCGCGGCGCTTCTTGTCGGCACCCTGGCGCTCGCCACGACTGCTCCGGCCCGCGCGGCCGACGACGGCGAAATCAAGGATTTCCTGCTCGACAACGGCATGGAAGTGGTCGTCATCCCGGACCACCGCGCCCCGATCGTCACCCATATGGTCTGGTACAAGATCGGCAGCGCCGACGAGCCGCCCGGCAAATCCGGCATCGCGCATTTCTTCGAGCATCTGATGTTCAAGGCCACGGCAAACCATGCCGCCGGCGAGTTCGATCGCGCCGTGTCCGAGATCGGCGGCTCGAACAACGCCTTCACCTCCTACGACTACACCGCCTTCCACGAGACGGTGCCGCCTTCGGCGCTCGAGCAGATGATGGGTTTCGAGGCCGATCGCATGCGCAATCTCATCCTGACCGACGATGTCATCAAGACCGAGCGCGACGTGATCCTGGAGGAGCGCCGCTCGCGCATCGACAGCAATCCGCAGGCGGTGCTGGATGAGGAGGTTGATGCGACGCTCTGGCAGAACCAGCCCTACCGTATCCCGGTGATCGGCTGGATGCAGGAAATGGAGCAGTTGAACCGTCCGGACGCGAAAGCCTTCTACGACAACTACTACCGGCCCAACAACGCGGTGCTGGTGGTGGCGGGCGACGTCGAGCCGGATGCCGTCAAGGCGATGGCCGAGCGCACCTACGGCAAGATCGCGCGCGGCCCCGACCTGCGGCCGCGCATCCGCCCGGTCGAGCCGGAGCAGAACACCAGGCGGACGGTCACGCTCACCGACGCGCGCGTTTCGGTGCCGAGTTTCTCGACCCAATGGGTCGTGCCGTCCTATCATACGGCCAAGCCCGGCGAGGCGGAGGCGCTCGACCTGCTGGCGGAGATCCTCGGCGGCGGCAACCGCAGCCGGCTTTACCAGGAGCTCGTCGTGAAGCAGGGGATCGCCTCCGACGCGGCTGCTTACTTCCAGGGCACCATGCTCGATGACACCAACTTCACCGTCTATGGCACCCCGCGTGGCGACGCCAAGCTCGCCGATGTCGAGGCGTCTGTCGATGCCGAGATTGCCCGCATCGTCAAGGACGGCGTCAGCGACGATGAGCTGGAGCGGGCCAAGACCCGCTATGTGCGCTCCATGATCTTTGCCCGCGACAAGCAGGACGACATGGCCAACATGTATGGCTCCACGCTTACCACGGGCGGCAATGTCAAGGACGTCCAGGAATGGCCGGACCGCATCCGCAAGGTCACCGCCGATGAGGTCAAGGCGGTTGCTGCCCGCTACCTGGTGCTCGATCGTTCGACCACCGGCTATCTCTTGCCGCAGCAACAGGCGGGGAATTGATTGATGACCATGGAACATGCCAGCGACTTTCCTTCTCCCCTTGTGGGGTCCGAAGGACGGGGCGAGACCCATGGCTCGCCCCCGGGCGGTGGCCTCGCGAGGCGAGGTCGGATGAGGGGTGCTCCAGCTTGGCAAGGACGGCGATCCGCCACCCACCCCTCATCTGTCTCGGCGCTACGCGCCGATCCACCTTCTCCCACAAGGGGAGAAGGGAAGCTCTCCCACGCCTTAGCAATTTTCTGCTTTGCCCTGTTTTTCCTGCTCCTGCCGGCGCTTGCGGCCCGCGCGGAGATGAACATCCAGGAAGTGAAGTCGAAGAAGGGCATCACCGCCTGGCTGGTGGAGGACCATTCGATTCCGCTGATTGCCATCCGCTTCGTCTTCGACGGCGGCAGCGCGCAGGATCCGTCCGGCAAGGAGGGGCTTGTCAATCTGATGACCGGCCTGTTCGACGAAGGCGCCGGCGACTTCGACAGCGACGCCTTCCAGCAGAAGCTTGACGACGCCGGCGCCGAGATGAGCTTCGAGGCTTCGCGCGACGGCACCTATGGCTCGATGCGCATGCTGTCCGACCAGAAGGACGAGGCTTTCGGCCTGCTGAAGCTGGCGGTGAACAGCCCGCGCTTCGACCAGGCGCCGATCGACCGTATCCGCGCCCAGGTGCTTTCCGGCATCCTCGCCAATGAGCGCGATCCGAACACGGTGGCGCAGCAGCGCTGGCTGCGCGCCATTTATGGCGAGCATCCTTATTCGCGTTCCGATCAGGGGACGAAGGGCAGCCTGGCCACCATTACCTCGGATGACATCAAGGCCTTCCACAAGGCCGATTTCGCCCGCAACGGCCTGCATGTGGCGGTGGTCGGCGACATCGATGCCGCGACGCTGAGCCGCAAGCTGGACGAGGTGTTCGGGGACCTGCCGCAGAACCAGACACTGGCTCCGGTGGCCGATATCACGCCCAAGCTCGGGCAGCAGCTCGAAGTGAATTACAATTTGCCGCAGACCTCGCTGCAACTGGCCTGGCCGGGCGTGAAACGCAGCGATCCCGATTTCTTTGCCACGGTCTTGATGAACCAGATCCTCGGCGGCTCGACCTTCACCTCCCGGCTCTTCTCGGAGGTGCGTGAGAAACGCGGCCTTGCCTATGGCGTCAGTTCCGACCTCATCGACAACGAGCATTCCCACGCGCTGCTCGTAACGACGGCGACGCGTTCCGACCGCGCTGCCGAAACGCTTTCGATCGTGCGCCAGGTGGTGAAGGATATGGCTGAGAACGGCCCCACCAAGGAAGAACTCGCGGCGATCAAGAAATACATGATCGGCGCCTACGCCATCAGCAATCTGGATTCCTCCAGCTCCATTGCCGCGACGCTGGTCGAGCTGCAGGTCGACGATCTCGGCATCGACTATATGACGCGGCGCGGCGCGCTCATCAACGCGGTGACGCTCGCCGACGTCAAGGCGGCGGCGAAGAAGCTTCTGTCCGTGGATCCCGCGGTGATGGTCATCGGCCCGCCGCTGGTGCTGGTCGCGGGGGCCCACAAGGGATGAGCCCGACCTTCGCGGTTGCCTTCGGCGGCGGCGGCGCGCGCGGTCTCGCGCATATCCACGTCATCGAGGCGCTCGACGAGCTTGGCATCAAGCCGGTGGCGATCGCCGGCTCCTCGATCGGCGCCATCATGGGCGCCGGCATGGCGTCGGGCATGACGGGTGTCGAGGTCCACGACTATGCCCGATCGATCCTCGGCAGCCGGGCCGAAGTGGCGGCGCGCATGTGGCGCTCGCGGCCTGGCACGATCGCGGAGGCCATGCAGGGCGGCATCCGCGTCAGCCAGTTCAACATCGAGCGCATCCTGAAGGCCTTCCTGCCGGAAGCGATCCCACAGACGTTCGAGGCGCTGAAGATCCCGCTCAAGGTGACCGCGACCGACTATTTCGGCCACTGCCTTGCGGTGTTTGCCGAAGGCGACCTGCATTCAGCGCTTGCCGCATCGGCGGCCATTCCGGCGGTGTTCCGCCCGGTGACGCGCGAGGGCCGCGTGCTGATTGACGGCGGCATCTACAACCCGGTGCCTTTCGACCTCATCGAGAAGGACGCCGACATCATCATCGCAATCGATGTGGTGGGGGCGCCGAGCGAGGCCGAGCGCAGGCATCCGACCACCGTCGACCTGATGTATGGCGCCTCGCAGTTGATGATGCAGTCGATCATCGCCAACAAGCTGCAGCAATCCGGGCCCGACATCCTGATCCGCCCGAAGGTCTCGAAGTACCGCGTGCTCGATTTCCTCAAGATCGAGGCGCTGATGGCCGAGACGGTGGAGATCAAGGACGAACTGAAGCGCGCCGTCGAGAAGGCGGTGGAAGCGCATGCCGGCAGGCGGGGGAAAAGAGTGGTGTGAGAGCCATTTTCCGGCTACCTGCCCTTCAGGCGCATGCGAAAGGCGACCGAGGTCCGACAACGGAAGTCTGATGACTTAGCGCATTGGTCGCTCGCGAGGCCGGACCTAAGAATAGCGTGAAGTACTCTTTATGCTGACTTGCCGCGGTCGCGCTTAAGTTTCGCGGCTTGTCACTAATTCTTCATTGAATTGCCCGTTGACGCACGCTCCGGTAGAGTTAATAATGTGCTAATATAAGGTAGCGCAAATATCTCCCGACCGGCAACAACGAGTTAGGGCGCTACAGCGGGTGGGAACTAAGCAGGGCGGCTTCTTCGGCCGTCGTTGTCATCGATCATTGCGTCACCGCCTGTCTGTGAACCGCCTTTGAGCCGGCCGTTCACGGGCGGGATGTATGGTTGCGCCTGGACGCATGGCATTCCGTTCTTTCTTCTCCCGCGAAGTTGGGCACCGAACGCTTTTTCGGCATGGGGTAGTCAGCCGCCTTGCGCGCTGGATACGCCTATGGCGGCAGCAGACATGTTCGGGGATGTGAAAGGCGTGTCGTGGCTGTGGGGTTCAGGAACGCGTCGCTCCGGTTGTTGGGGGCAGCCTTTGGTTCTACGCAGGCGAAGGTGAGGCTTTTCGGCCTGACCCTTGTCGCATGCGTCGCCATGTTTTTTGTCTTCGGCTCCGGCTGGCTTGCGTCGGTAGGCTCGATGCTTGTCGTGGCCGCGATGGCGGGCTTCGGTGGCCTGGTCATGCTGCGCGGGCACGTGGCGCGGGACGCGGCGCAAAATGCAGTGCGCGACACACCCCGTCAGACCACGACGCGTGGCAAGCCGTCGGCAAGGCCGGCCGGCTCTGTTCGCTCAGAACTCTCCGCGGCCCTTGCCAACTGCCGGTCCGCCTTCCTTGCGGTCGGGTTGTTCAGCGGCATGCTCAACGTGCTGATGCTCGCAGGCTCGCTCTACATGCTCGAGGTCTATGATCGCGTGCTGCCAAGCCGCAGCCTGCCGACGCTCGTCGGCATAACGATATTGCTCGTCATCCTCTATTGCGGGCAGGGCTTTCTCGATTTCGTGCGCGCGCGGGTTCTGGTGCGGATCGGCGGCGCCCTCGACGAGGCGCTTGGTCACCGCGTCTATACGTCAATGCTGAGATGGCCGCTAAAGGCAAAGCGCGAGAGCGACGGCCTGCAGCCGATGCGTGATCTCGACAGCGTGCGCGGCTTTCTGTCCGGCATGGGTCCGACGGCGCTTTTCGACCTGCCATGGATGCCGATCTATCTGGTCATCATCTTCATGTTCCACTGGTTGCTTGGCGTGACGGCGCTGTTCGGGGCGATCGTGCTCGTCGTGCTGACCATGCTTGCCGAGCGGCTGACGCGACAACCTGTATCGGCCGCCACCTTGAGCGGGAACCGGCGCGGCGGGCTTATCACTGCCGGCACTCGCAATGCTGAAGTGGTCGCCGCCATGGGCATGGCCGGCGGGCTGGCGTCGCGCTGGCAAGATGCCAACGTCGAATTCATTGCCGACCAGCGCAAGGTCAGCGACGTTGCCGGCAGCTTCGGCGCGGTTTCGAAAGTGCTGAGAATGCTGCTGCAATCGTCGATGCTCGGCATCGGCGCCTGGCTTGTGATCGAACAGGAGGCGACGGCGGGCGTCATCATCGCCGCTTCCATCCTCAGCGGCCGCGCGCTGGCGCCGGTCGATCTCGCGATCGCCAACTGGAAAGGGTTCGTGAGTGCGCGCCAGGGCTGGCAACGGCTGACGCGAGTGCTTGCGGCCATGCCGGCCGAGACCGAACTCATGCTGCTGCCGGCGCCGAGCGCCAGCGTGATGATGCAGAATGCAGCCATCGCGGCCCCGGGAACGCAGCGGCTACTGGTCCAGGACGCCAGCTTCGCCATGGAGGCCGGCCACGGGCTTGGCATCATCGGCCCGAGCGGCTCGGGAAAGTCCACCCTGGTGCGGGCTCTCGTCGGCGCCTGGCAGCCCTTGTTCGGCCGCGTCAAGCTGGACGGCGCCGATCTCGACCAGTGGTCATCGCAAGAGCGCGGCCGCCATATCGGCTACCTGCCGCAGGATGTGGAGCTGTTTGCCGGCACCGTCGCCGAAAACATCTCCCGCTTCGAACCGGACGCCGACGCCGACGCGATCATCGCCGCGGCCAAGGCCGCTGGCGCGCATGACCTGATCGTCAGCTTCCGCCAGGGCTACGAGACCGAGATCGGCGACCATGGCGAGGCTCTTTCGGCCGGGCAGCGCCAGCGCATCGCTTTGGCCCGCGCGCTCTACCGCGATCCGTTCCTCGTGGTGCTCGACGAGCCGAATTCCAATCTCGACATGGACGGCGAGCAAGCGTTGATCCGCGCGATGCTCGGCGTTCGCGAGCGCGGCGGCGTTGTCGTCATCGTTGCCCATCGTCCGAATGTGCTGACCGCGGTCGACTTCATCATGGCGATGAACCAGGGTCGCATGCACGAATTTGGACCGAAGGACGAGATTTTCGCCAAGATGTTCCCGATGCTGCGGCCGGTCCCGTCAAGCAACCCGCCGCCAAGGACGACCCCGGAAACAGCACCCATGGTCGCCACCCGAACCGGCGGAGGGAACTGACATGGCCGTGTTGGGCGCCTCCCATGCGTCGATCCGCTTCTACACGCGGCTTGGGCTCGGAGCCGTGCTCCTGCTTGGCGGAGGCGTCGGCGGCTGGGCCTCGGTTACCCAGATTGCCGGCGCGGTCATCGCCCCCGGCACGCTCGTCGTCGATTCCCACGTCAAGAACGTGCAGCATTCGACGGGTGGCGTCGTTGCCGAGATCGATGCACGCGACGGCGATCGCGTCAAAGCCGGCGACCTTTTACTGCGTCTCGATCGTACCGTCCCGGCCGCCAATCTTGCGGTGGTAAGCAAGGCGCTGGACCAGCTCACGGCGCGCAAGGCTCGTCTTAATTCGGAGCGCCGCGGGAGCGACGTCATCATCTTTCCGGACGCGCTTCTGGATCGCATCGCCGATCCTGACGTCGCTGAGGCGGTGGCCGGCGAAAAGCAACACTTTGAGACCCGGCGCACGTCCCGCGCGGGCCAGAAGAGCCAGCTCGAGGAGCGCATCGCACAGCTCGAGAAGGAGATCGACGGCGATACCGCGCAGGCGCAGGCCAACAGCAAGGAGATTGGACTGGAGCAAAAGGAGCTTGCATCGGTACGCGCGCTCTGGGCCAAGAAGCTCATATCCATCGATCGCCTGACACAGACGGAACGCGAGGCCACGCGCCTCGACGGCCAACGCGGCCAGCTCGTTGCCGCGCAGGCGCAGGCGCAGGGAAGGATCGCGGAAATCAAGCTGCAGATCATCCAGATCGACCTCGACCTGAGCACTGAGGTGAACAGTGACCTGCGCGACATCGACGGCAAGATGGGCGAGCTTCTGGAGCGCAAGGTCGCCGCCGAGGACCAGTTGAAGCGGGTCGACATCCGCGCGCCGCAGGACGGCGTCGTACAGCAATCGCTCGCCTACACGATCGGCGGCGTGATCACGCCGGGCCAGACGATTATGCAGGTCGTGCCGGACAATGACAGCCTTACGGTGGAAGCCAGGATCGCGCCCAGCGACATCGACCAGTTGTGGGTCGGCCAGTCGGCATCGCTGCGCTTTTCGGCATTCAATCAACGCACGACGCCGCAGATCGACGGCGTCGTCGAGAGGACCTCGCCCGACATCACCACCGATCAGCGCACCGGCGTCAGTTATTACACCGTTCGCATCAAGACGACCGCTGCCGAGGTCGCACGCCTCGGCGAGATCAAGCTGGTGCCCGGCATGCCGGTGGAATCCTTCATCAAGACCGAGGACCGCTCGGTGATGTCCTATCTGGTGAAGCCGTTGCAGGACCAGATCAACCGCGCCTTTAGAGAGTGAGCCCGCCTCGGCGGGAAAATGAAAGCGGCAGACACGTAAATTAACTGCGTTCGAATTTAAGGGGAAATGTCATGGCCTCCAGCGATATTACGGACAATCTGACGACTGACCCGACAACTGATCCCACCGTGACCGGAAGCACCGATCCCGTGCCGCCGGTTGCCATCTCGCTCGACCAGGCGGATGCCGACTACGCGCCCGGCGAGACGGTTGGGATCACGGCCACCAATGTCGCCGACGGCGGCACGTTCACGTTCCAGGTTGCCCATCTCACCGCCGGCGCGGACGGGATCCTCGGCACCGCGGACGATGTGCTTAGCTACGATCTCACTGGAACCGGCACGCCCTGGACCGTCACCGACGGCGGCGCGGGCGATCTCGACGGCGTCGTTGACGGCTCGATCCAGACCTCGTGGTACGTCAATCCCGACGCGGCAAACCAGGCATTCGTGCTCACGGCGACTGACAATTTAGGCAACATGGCCACAACAGCGTTCACCGATGCGCCGCCGAAGACGCCGCCGACGACCTTTGCTATTATCGACACCCACATCGACGTAACCGCCGACAATACGATTGCAGACGCGGCTGGTGCTCGGTTTTCAAGCCGCGACACAGTGATTTTCCAAAATCTGGTAAGTGGTTCTTCCGGCACCGGCAATTGGTCGGTGTTTTCACAGATTCAGAGTGCCGGCAATGCCGGCGCGGAGCAGGGCTACAACAGCGCCGATGGCGTGTTGGATGAAAAGACGTCCAGCCAGCACAATATGGTCATTGCTCTGAACTCTCTGATCAAAGTCACCGCCGATGGCGTGGAAGACCCGAACGGAGCATATTACGCATTCCGTCTTGATATGCATCAAACGGGGGCGAATCCATTCCTCTCGCTTGATCAGCTGAAGATCTACCAGTCGGCCAATGGAAGTCTTGGTGCGGGCAGCTTCGCGGCCGGCCCCAGCACCGTGGGGACGGACCCCAACTTCCATTTCACTTCTGGGAACACCACTTTAGCTTATAATATGAATGCAGGGGGGACCTACTCGGTCCTGATGGACGCCGAGTATGACAGCGGTAGCGGCGGCGGCGGCGACGTGATTGTTCTGGTGCCGACTGCCGATTTCAATCCTGCGAACGGCAACTTCCTGTATTTCTATACCGCCATGGGATTCCAGGGTGGTGGCTGGTCTGACTCCGGCACCTTTGAGGAATGGAGTGCGCTGAGCCGTCCGGCCGCCTTCTCGATCTCGGGCACCAAGTACACCGACGCCAATGGCGACGGCCTGACGACGGGCGATCTCGGCCTCGGCGGGGTGACGATCTTCATCGACAAGGACGGGTCTGGCACATTGAATGCCGGCGACCTGTCGACGACGACGGCGGCGGACGGCACCTGGTCGTTCACCGACCTCGACAACACGGTTGCCGGGGACCAGGTCCTGGAGGTGCTGCCGAGCGGCTATGTGCAGACGCTGGGCAATGCCGGCTACACGATTGTCGGCACCTCGGGCCATGACCAGACCGGGCTCGACTTCGCCAACTTCGAGAAGTTCGACATCTCGGGCACCAAGTACACCGACGCCAATGGCGACGGCCTGACGACGGGCGATCTCGGCCTCGGCGGGGTGACGATCTTCATCGACAAGGACGGGTCTGGCACGTTGAATGCCGGCGACCTGTCGACGACGACGGCGGCGGACGGCACCTGGTCGTTCACCGACCTCGACAACACGGTTGCCGGGGACCAGGTCCTGGAGGTGCTGCCGAGCGGCTATGTGCAGACGCTGGGCAATGCCGGCTACACCATCGTCGGCACCTCGGGCCATGACCAGACCGGGCTCGACTTCGCCAACTTCGAGAAGTTCGACATCTCGGGCACCAAGTACACCGACGCCAATGGCGACGGCCTGACGACGGGCGATCTCGGCCTCGGCGGGGTGACGATCTTCATCGACAAGGACGGGTCTGGCACGTTGAATGCCGGCGACCTGTCGACGACGACGGCGGCGGACGGCACCTGGTCGTTCACCGACCTCGACAACACGGTTGCCGGGGACCAGGTCCTGGAGGTGCTGCCGAGCGGCTATGTGCAGACGCTTGGCAATGCCGGCTACACCATCGTCGGCACCTCGGGCCATGACCAGACCGGGCTCGACTTCGCCAACTTCGAGTTCTTCTCGGTCTCCGGCACCAAGTACGAGGACCTGACCGGCAACGGCAAGACAGATGACGACATTCCATGGTCGCACGATCCTGTGACGATCTACATCGACGAGAACGGCAACCACGTGTTTGACGCCGGCGACCTTTCGACGACGACCGGGGCCGGCGGCGCCTGGTCCATCGGCGGTCTGACGCTGACCGATCTCGGCAAGAGTATCTACGAAGTGGTGCCTGACGGCTCCGAGCAGACCGGCATCCTCGTGCAGACGGTCGACAATCCCGGCAGCGGCGGCACCGACACCGGCAACGACTTCACCAACTTCGTGCCGCCGCCGGGCCAGGGCTTGACGCCGGGCTTCTGGAAGAACCACGTGGATATCTTGAACCAGGAGTTGGGCGAGTTCCATTCGGGTTGGACCGCTAACACCTCCTTTGAGACCATCTTCGGTTTCCAGGATCTGTCGAAGATATCCCAAAATCCCTCGATCTTGGATGCGTTGGGGGCCAAGGGCGGTGGCGTGCATCACCTCGAACGCTCCTCGGCGGCGGCGTTTCTCTCCGCTGCCGTCAATGAGGTGCCTGACGGCCCCGGCGGTAAAACGGAACTCAATTTCAGTTTCTCCGCGGCGACCAGTGCGAACCCAACCATCATCTCTATTCTCAATCTGATTGACACGAACGACGACCACACGCTCCAAACAGGCGAGGTGACTGCCGCGGTGCGGGACGTCCTTAACGACACCAACGCCCCAACCTCCATCTTCGGCCTGTCCGGTCAACCGGGGATCGAGGATATAGCCAACGCCTTCGACGCGATGAACAACCAGACGCATCCGGACGCTAGCGTCTTCCTCGTCTAACGAGCTGTGCGCAATCGCCGAAACGCTGATCGGGGGCGAGCCCAGCTCGCCCCCGATCGTTAGGGCCAATCGACACCCGCCGCGCGCGATCAAATTCAACGAAGGGCAAAGAGGGCCGATATGAACCAGGGCGCTGAAAAGATCGTCGACCGGCTGGACGCGCCGGAGGTTTTCTGCGACGGCGCGCTCGCCATAAGCTTTCGCCAGGACGTGCTGCGCTTCACGCTCTACTCGGATCGCATCAATGCCGAGGAGCGCGCGAACGTCAATCGCGTCGTCGTCGGGCAACTGGCGATGCCGTCGGCGGGTTTCGTCGAGCTCTACAATCAGATGACCGCGGTCATGGCGCGACTGACGCAGGCCGGAAAGGTGCATCAGGTCGAACAGCCACGCAACAGCCTTCCTAGAGCAACAGATGGCGGGCGCGAGCCGCATCCCGCTTGGTCGGCTGTACCGGCCCAGGAAGCGGGCGGTTAAGCCTTCGCAACCGGCCTATACTCCATCGCAACCACGCCATTGCCGAGCGGCACGGCAGAGACCAGCTCGAGCGCGACCGGCGCGTCGGACGGAAACAGTTGCTTGCCCCGCCCGGCGGCTCCTGGATAGACGAGCAACCTCACGCGGTCGACAAGTCCGGCGCCAAGAAGCTGCCGGGCGACGCTCACGCTGCCATGCACGTAGATGTTGCCGCCGGCCCGTTGCTTCAGCCGGACGACAGCCTCGGGCAGGGGGCCATCAAGGAGCTCCGCCGGTTTCCAATCGACCGCCTTGAGGCTGGTCGAGGCGACATATTTCGGCAGCGCATTGAAGCGCTCGGCGAAGTCGCCGGTTTCCGACGGCCAATGTCCGGCAAAGATCTCGTAGGTAACACGTCCAAGAAGCATGGCGCCGCTGTCGGCAAGCTCATCCTCCTTGAACTTGGTCATCGCATCGTTCCAGACGACGCTGGGCAGTAGCTCATGCTCGGCGATGCCGTCGACGGTAATGAATTCGGTGATGATGAGCTTTCGCATGATGCTCCTCCCTTGTCGGACGCAGCCTTGTCGGACGCAGCGCTGCCCATCCAGCGTGCCAACCGAGCATCGCATGGGTTTTCTCGCGGCGAGTGGCACACCGCCCGTTGCCGAAGCATAAGCTGAGTTACCGACGGGCGACAGATCGCCCCGGCGGAAGAAAAAGCCCGCCGCCGGCGGGCTTTTTGAAAATTCTACCTGGAGGGGGCTTAGTTGAACTTGTACTTGGCGTCGATCCGCACCGTATGGAAGGACGGCGTCGAGGTAATCACGCCGCCGACTGGAATGCCCAGATCCGCGGAAAAGTCGTGCTTCTCGAATTGCGAATAGCGATATTCGATGCCGACCGTCATCTTGTCCGACACGGCGGTTTCCAGGCCGCCGCCGACCGAGAAGCCGCTCGAGCCCCAGTCGATGATGTCGCCGACCGGGTCGGATCCGTTGAGATCGAAATGCTGCCAGCTGTAGCCGCCGAGCGCGTAGGCCAGCGTGGAGTCGTTCACCTTCATGCCGATGCGGCCGAGCACGTCGAACCCGTAGTCGGTGTCGAGGTTGATCTGTCCACCGGGCAACTCGAGTTTCGAGGTCATGCCGGAATGGCGCGCATCGACCAGGACACCGGCCACCCAGCTGCCCATTTCCTGATCGTAGCCGATGCTGGCTTCACCAAACACGCCTTCGCCGCCCAGCCCGTTGAAGTTGACGCCAAGCAAGTCGGAGTCGATCGAATGCACGGACGCGCCGGCGCCGAGGCCGCCGCCAGCGTAGAAGCCGGTCCAGTTGTAGGAAGGCGTCTCGAAGCTCGCAGCGCCGCCATTATTGGCATTGAAGCGATAGCTGGCGGCGACCTCGAACGTATGGCGCGAGGTGTCGAGGTTGAGCGTGCCGTCCGGAGCATTCAATCCGGCGTCCGAGAGCAGGCTGTCGTTGGTGCTGAAGCGGGTATAACGATACTCGCCCTTGAGCGTCCAATTTTTGTCGATCGCGGTTTCGACGCCGGCGCCGACGAAATAGCCGCCCTGGTCCCAATCGAATCCGAAACCGGCATTGGTATCGAGCTCGTACTTCTGCCACGCATAGCCGCCCAGGACATAGCCCAGCGTGCTGGGCGTCAGCAGGTAGCCGGCGCGAAGACCGACGTCGAAGCCATAGGTCTCCTTGATGTCGGCGTTGACGCCGCCTAAAGCGCCGACATCGAGCGACGTCTTGATCGTGCCGACATGCGTGTCGATCAGGCCGCCGAGCAGGAAACGCTGCGAGACCATATAGTCGTAGCCGGCGGTCGTCTGACCATAGACGCCTTCACCGCCGATGCCGTTTAGCGAGGCGCCCGGAAGGATGTCGCCGCTGAGCTTGTGAACATTGGCGCCGGCGCCGACGCCGAAGCCGACATAGACGCCGGTCCAGTTGAAGCCGGGAGCCGCCTGCTCCTGGGCGACGTCAGCGGCATGCGCGGCCGACATCAAGGCGACGGCCGAAACGGCGCCCAACAAAACGGATTTCGCGGAAATACGAAGAAGAAGCATAGCCCATAACCCCAATTAAACCCGGCGGCGTTCTAGCAAGGGTTGTGAAATCTGTGGTTGCAAAATTGCCACACTAATGGCCGAACTGCCCAACTCTTGGGCAGTTTTCCCATAAGATCCGGGCAGTTACGGCAAATGCACCCAGAAAAGGTCAGTTCGGCTGTGGAGGGTTAGCACGGTTGGTTTGACCACTTGCCGGACGCTGGACCAGTCACGACAACGGCCTTGCGCGACGCCGGCCTTTCAGTCTAGTCTACTTGAGAAAACCTTTTCCCACCCGCAGCTTTCGACGTCCACCCCGGACCGAATGCAGCAGGCCTCCGTGAGAAAAGGTTTTCTCAATGGGAGGTCCTGCACCGAAGATGGTTTCAGACGCCGAGTCAGCGCCTGTGTTTGCCAAGCCGCCCGTCACCCTGCGCGAGGTGGCCGCCGCTGCCGGCGTCAGCGTGGCGACGGCGTCGAAGGCGCTGAACGGGCAGGGGCGCATGACCGCCGAGACGCGCGAGCGTATCCGCGAGACGGCGCGGCTGCTCGGCTTTCGGCCGAACCACCTGGCGCAGAGCCTGTTGCGCAAGCGCTCCTTCACCGTCGGGCTGCTCACCAACGATACCTATGGCCGCTTCTCGCTGCCGCTGATGGCCGGCGTCTCCGATGCGCTGGTCGACAATGGCGTGTCGGTGTTCCTGTGCAATGTCGAGGACGATCATCGGCTCGGCCAGCTGCATGTCGAGGCCATGCTCGACAAGCGCGTCGATGGCATCATCGCCACAGGAAAACGCGTCGACCGCCATCTGCCGGTCGATCTCTCCAACCTGCGCATTCCGGTCGTCTATGCGTTCACCCAGCCCGACCCAGGCGCGATCGGCCTCGTCTCCGACGATGCCGGCGGCGCCCGGCTGGCGGTCGAGCATTTCCGCCGGCTCGGGCGCCGCCGCATCGCCCATGTCAGCGGCCCGGCAAGCTTCGAGGTCGTGAACACGCGCGCCGATGCCTATCGTGCCGCGCTTCAGGAAAACAATCTGCCGGTCAGCGAGCCGCTGCTCGGCGCCTGGTCGGAAGCCTGGGGTCACGAGGCGGTCGCAAGGCTGTTCGGGGGCAGGGAGGAGAGGCCGGACGCCGTCTTCTGCGGCAACGACCAGATCGCCCGCGGCGTCATCGACGCGCTGCGCGAGCGCGGCATCGCTGTGCCCGACGATGTCGGTGTCATCGGCTTCGACAATTGGGAGATCGTGGCCGAGGCGACGCGTCCGCCGCTGACCTCGGTCGACATGAACCTGGCAGCGCTGGGCCGCGAGGCCGGGCTTGCCCTGCTTTCGCTCGTGGGCGGCCAGCCGGCCGTGCCGGGCATCAGGAAACTGCCGTGCCGGCTGGTGGTGCGTCAGTCATGCGGAAGTCCGCCGGGATGAAGCAACAAGGTTTGCGTGCGTCCGGATCCGCCGGGCGGCGCGGCCGAAACAGGGAGGAGAAGAACCATGAGGAGGAATCAAATGAAAACCATGCTTGCCAAGCTGGTGCTTGCCGCGGCCGTCATCGGCGGCGGCCTGCAGGCGGCGTCCGCCGAGACCGCCAACATCTGGGTGCGCGCCGACGGCTCGAACTTCATGCCGCGCATCGTCGACGCCTTCAACAAGGCGAATAAGGACCAGATCAAGCTCGACATCATTCCCAATGCCGAGATCATCCCGAAATATGGCGCCGCCGCCGCCGGCGGCACGGCGCCCGACGCGCTGTCGCTCGACTTGATCTACACGCCGTCCTTCGCCGCCGCCGGCCAGCTCGAGGACATCACCGACTGGGCGAAATCCTTGCCCTATTTCGCCAGCCTGTCGCCGGCGCATGTGAAGACCGGCACCTACAAGGACCGCATCTACGGCCTGCCGTTCTCGGCCGACGCCTCGGTGCTGATCTGGAACAAGAAGCTGTTCAAGCAGGCTGGCCTTGATCCGGAGAAAGGGCCAACCAACTGGGCTGAGATCGAGGCCGACGCCGAAAAGGTCAATGCGCTCGGCGGCGACATCAAGGGCTTCTACTTCTCCGGCAATTGCGGCGGCTGCAACATCTTCACCTTCACGCCGCTGATCTGGGCCTCGGGCGGCGACATCCTGTCCGAGGACGGCTCGAAGGCGACGCTCGACAGCCCGCAGCTGCGCGGCGCGATCGACCTCTACCGTTCGATGGTCAAGAAGGGGCTGGTGCCCGAGGGCGCGCAGACCGATACCGGCGCCAACTTCTTCGCCGCCTTTGCCGGCGGCAAGATCGGCCTCTCGCCCTCCGGTGCCTTCGCCATCGGCGCTTTAAACACGCAGTACCCGGACATCGACTACGGCATCACCTTCCTACCGGGCAAGGATGGCGGCTGGTCGTCCTTTGCCGGCGGCGACAATTTCGTCGTCACCAAGGGCACCAAGAAGATCGCCGTGGTGAAGGAGTTCCTCGACTTCGCCTATTCGCTGGAAGGCCAGACGATCCTGGCCAAATACGGCAGCCTGCCGGTGCGCAACGACATCGCCAAGGACGCGCTTAAGGATCTCGACCCGCGCTACCAGGTGGCGGCCGAGGCGATGGCCAAGGGCAAGACTCCCTATTCGGTGGTGTTCAACGACCTGATCAACTCGGCCAATGGCCCGTGGACGCAGATGGTCAACGAGGTATTCTTCGGCGACGACGTCGACGGCGCAATTTCGAACGCACAAGAGACCATGCAGTCGATCATCGACCAGGCGCCGAACAAGTAACCCAGGGCCAGCCGGCGGCGAGGATCGCGCAACGCCCGCCGCCAAGGCTCTGACCGGCCGCCCGCCCCGTCTCCCTGGCCGGGCGGCCGGATGTTGCATCGCTGAATGGCAGGACTATTGCGTTGAGACAGCTCACTCCCCTTAGCATCGCCAACAGGAAGGCGTCGCGAGGTTCGTTCCCCCTTCTCCCCTTGTGGGAGAAAGTGCGTCGGCGCGCAGCGCCGAGACGGATGAGGGGTGTTCCAGGGAACGCCGGCGTCTCACTCCGCTGGAACACCCCTCATCCGTCGCCTTCGGCGCCACCATCTCCCACAAGGGGAGAAGGGGAGGCCCTTCCATGACCGCCATTACCGCAACCACCGCTCCCACCCGCGCCCGAAAGCTGGTCGGCGTCAGCCGCCGGCAATGGGTGGGCCTGCTCTATGTCCTGCCGGCCGTGGCTCTGGTCACGGTCTTCTTCGTCATCCCGCTCGGCATGACGGCGTGGATGTCGCTCAACAACTGGCCGCTGATGGGCGAGCATTCCTTCGTCGGTCTCGACAACTATTTTGCCATCCTGCGCGACACGCGCTTCTGGAACGCGCTCAAATTCACCGCCTACTACACGGTGATCGTCACCATCGCGATCTTCGCCGTCGCCTTCCCGCTGGCGATCTTCATCGAAAGGCCACGTCCGCTCACCAATCTCTACCGCACCGCATTCTTCATGCCGGCGGTGGTGGGCTTTGCCTCGGCGAGCCTGCTCTGGTCCTGGCTGCTCAATGTCGATTCCGGCCTGTTCAGCCCGGCCGCCTTCGACCTCGGCCTGACCGGGAAGAGGATCAATCTCCTGGCCACCTTCCAACCGGCCTTCTGGTCGATCATCGCCATGGTGGTGTGGAAGGTCGCCGGCTTCACCATGATCATCCTGATGACCGGCCTGCAATCGATCCCGCAGGATCTGCAGGAGGCGGCCGTCATCGATGGCGCCGGCCCGTTGGCCAGGTTCAGGGCGATCACCTTGCCGCTGATGCGCCGCACGCTAGCGCTGGCGCTGATCCTGTCGGTCGCGGGCTCGATCCTCGCCTTTGACCAGTTCTACATCATCCTGCGCGGCGGCCCGCGCAACCAGACGCTGACGGCGGTCTACTGGATCTTCAACCAGTCCTTCGTGTCGTTCAAGCTGGGCTACGGCGCCGCGCTCTCGATGGTGCTGCTGGTCATCCTGGTGGCGCTCAGCCTCATCCAGCTTTGGCTGCTGCGCAAGCCCGAGGGGCTCGACTGATGGCCGAGGCGATGTCGCAGAACCGCAAGGCGACCTTCAGCCTGGCCAGGCACTCCACCGGCGTGATCGCCTCGGTGCTGTTCCTGGCGCCGATCGTGTGGACCGTGCTTTCGACCTTCAAGCCGGCGCAGGAAGCGCGCCAGCCGCCGCTGCCGCCATGGCCGACCACCGGCTTCTCGATCGAGAATTACGAGACGCTGAACACCTTCGGCGACGGCCTCTGGGCCTCGGCGCAGAACAGCATCTACGTCTCGGTGATGACGGTGCTGCTCTCGGTGCTGGTCAGCGTGCTGGCCGGCTACGGCTTCTCGCGCTTCCGCTTCCCCTTCAAGGACTTCTTCTTCCTCCTCATCCTGTCGACGATCATGATCCCGTTCCAGTCGATCCTGACGCCGATCTTCCTGGTGCTGACCAGGCTCGGCCTGCACAACACGCTGACCGGCTTGGTCTGCGTCTATGTCACGCTGCAGCTGCCGTTCTCGATCTTCATGATGCGCAATGCCTTCGACGCCGTGCCGCGCGAGATCGAGGAGGCCGCGCGCATGGACGGCGCCAACAATGTCACCATGCTGGTGAGAGTGATGCTGCCGCTGGTCTGGCCAGGCGTCGTCACCATCGCGCTGTTCGCCTTCCTCGGCGCCTGGAACGAGTTCCTGGCGGCGCTCGTGCTGATGACCGACCAGTCCAAATTCACCTTGCCGGTGATGATGACGGCGCTGCAGTCCGGCCGCTTCGGCGCCATCGACTGGGGCGCCGTGCAGGCCGGCGTCACCGTGATGATGGTGCCGTGCCTGATCCTGTTCCTGGCGCTGCAGCGCTTCTACATCCGCGGCCTCATGGCCGGAGCCGTCAAGTAATTCGAATGGAGTGACCTTATGACCGCATCGCAGCCCGCCACGCAGACCGGCACTTCCATCAAGCCGAAGCTCGCCTTCCGGCCGCTCCCGGTGCCGCAGGTCGATGTCCGCGGCTTCTGGGGCGACCGTGTCGATGCGGTGGCCGCCAAGACCGCCGGCATCCTTTATAACCGCTGCGTGGAGGCGCGCATGCTGGAGCAGATCGATCCGGACCGGCCGTCGCCCGGTGTCGTCATCCCCTTCCATTCGCCGTCGCCGGACGAGTCGCAGGCTCAGGGCGCCGAGTTCACCGGTTCGACGGTGACGACGCAGATGTTCTGGGATTCAGACTGGGGCAAGACGATCGAGACCGCGGCCTACTCGCTCTACCGCTGCCGCAACCCGGAGCTGGAAAAGAAGATCGACGCCGTCATCGACATGTACGGCATGCTGCAGCAGGACGACGGCTATCTGTCGAGCTGGTACCAGCGCATCCAGCCCGGCCTGCGCTGGACCAACCTGCGCGACTGCCACGAGCTTTATTGCGCCGGCCATCTGATCGAAGGCGCCGTTGCCTATTACCAGGCGACCGGCAAGCGCAAGCTGCTCGACATCATGAGCCGTTATGCCGACCATATCGCCGATACTTTCGGCCCGGAGCCCGATAAGCGGAAGGGCTATTGCGGCCATGAGGAGATCGAGCTGGCGCTGGTAAGGCTCGCCCGCGTCACCGGCAACGAAAAATATATGAAGCTGGCAAAGTACTTCATCGACCAGCGTGGCCTTGAGCCCCATTATTTCGACGAGGAGGCCCGCGCTCGCGGCGCCGACCCCAAGGATTTCCACTTCAAGACCTACGAATACAACCAGTCGCACAAGCCGGTGCGGGAGCAGGACAAGGTCGTCGGCCATGCGGTAAGGGCGATGTATCTTTATTCCGGCATGGCCGACATCGCGACCGAATATGGCGACGACACGCTGAAGGTCGCGCTCGAGCGGCTGTGGGACGATCTCACGACGAAAAGCCTCTATGTCACCGGCGGGCTCGGGCCGTCGGCCGACAATGAAGGTTTCACCAACGACTACGACCTGCCCAACGAGACCGCCTATGCCGAGACCTGCGCCTCCGTCGGCCTGGTCTTCTGGGCGAGCCGCATGCTCGGCATGGGCCCGAACGCCCGCTACGCCGACATGATGGAGCGCGCGCTCTACAACGGCTCGATCTCGGGCCTGTCGCTGGACGGCTCGCTTTTCTTCTACGAGAACCCGCTGGAGAGCCGGGGCGGCCATCATCGCTGGAAATGGCACCGCTGCCCGTGCTGCCCGCCCAATATCGGTCGCATGGTGGCGTCCATCGGCAGCTATCTCTACGGCCTCGCCGACGATGCGCTGGCCGTGCATCTTTATGGCGACTCGACCGCCCGCTTCGAGATCGCCGGCCGGCCGGTTGGCCTCGTTCAGACCAGCAACTATCCCTGGGACGGTGCGGTCTCGATCGAGGTCGGGCCGGAGGCGCCGGTGGAATTCACGCTCCACCTGCGCATACCCGCTTGGTGCCGCAAGGCGGCACTTCGGGTGAACGGCAAGATGGTCGATCTCGAAGCGGCGACGAGCGACGGCTACGCCGCGATCCGCCGCGAATGGCGCCAGGGCGATCGCGTCGAGCTCGACCTCGAAATGTCGATGGCACGCCTTTTCGCCAACCCGCAAGTGCGCCAGGACATCGGCCGCGTGGCGCTTGCGCGCGGCCCGCTGATCTACTGCGTCGAGGAAACCGACAATGGCGGTGGACTGCATCGCATCGCCTTGCCGCGTACGGCAAAGTTGGAGGCGCATAAAGAACCGAACCTGCTCGGCGGCGTCGTGACCCTTTCGGCCATCGGCAGCCGGGCCGAGGCGCAGAACTGGGGCGCCGATCTCTATCGTCCCGAACCGCCCGCGACGGAAGAGACCAAGCTCAAGGCCGTCCCGTACTTCGCCTGGGACAATCGCGATCCCGGCGAGATGCTGGTCTGGCTGCGGGAGGGGTAGGGCGCGCAGCCCTCGCTTCCGCGTATGGCGAGCCAGCCGTCCATCGAGGACGGCCGTGCAAGCCTATTGAGGATCGGCAGTCGGCGTGGACAGGGCCGATGCCTCCACCGCCGGAACATGCGTGTCGATGTTCATACTCACTTCCGTCACCAGCTTCCGGCGAAGGGCCGTGACGTAATCATGGGGTTGCTTCGGTGACATCACGAACGCCTGTGAGCCGCCGATGACCGACTGCTCAAAATAGGATGCCAGCGGTTGGCGAGGATCCTCGTCGTCAGCCGGAATGGCGATCGCGTTGATCGTGTAGCCCTTGGCGATGGCGCTTTCTCGGCTTGGCTGCACGGGCAGCCCATCATTGTTCTCGCCATTTGAAGAGATGTCGATCACCTTCTTCATGGCATTTCCGGGAAACTCGTCAAGCAGAAGGCTTCCGACGTCGATTGCCGTAGACACCGATGTTCCGCCCCGGCCTCGACGAAAATAGCCGGTATCACCCTTCTCCCTGATCACCGCCGCAGCCGCCTTGGCATCTTCCAGTCCGCAGATGCGTGTCCATGGCAGCACGGTGCGCGACCGGCCGGGGCTCGACCATTCGAAATAAGCCACGCCGATGCAACCAAGGTAGTTCTGGGAGATGGCCCTTATGATCTCGGGCGAGGTGAGTGCGGCGGCATGGCCCTCGCGCTGCAGGTCGGCGATCTTGGGATCGATCGAGGAGGAGAAGTCGACGGCGAAGACGACCGCGACATCGATATTCAGCACCGCACTATCGACGTCGGCCGCATGCGCGGTCAGCCCCCAAAGCGCCGCGACCGCCAACGCCACCAGCCTCGGCAATGAAAGAGCGCGCTTTGCGGGCCCAGCGTGAGGCCGGCTCCCCGATTTCCTATTGAAGCGTCCAGCCATGTTGCCCTCCATCTCGACGACAGTACGTTTCGGGGTGGTCCAATCACGGCTAGCGGGACGGGCGCGGCGACGCATCACCGGCAAGGATCATGGAACGCCTCCTTGTGACCTGGATTGGCTGTGGCCGGAGCGCCCCAGCCTGCTGGTGCGCCTGCAAGGCCACGGACCGGGGCGTCGGAAACGCTGGGGTCGGTTCGCGATAGCAGGCGTTCCGCCGGCGTTCGGTTCGACATTGCGACCGACAGGATCGCACCGAGAATGATAGCGGCACCCAATCCACCCACCGCGGAGCTTTGCTCGCCCAGGAAGATCGCTGCACCCGTCGCGCCGAAGACGCTCTCTGCGCTCACGATCACGGCCGCATGGCTGGCCGAGGTGAAGCGTAGCGCGGCAATCTGTATGCCGAAGGCGACCGCGGTGGAGAACACGCCGAGGACCACCAGTTCAGGACCGGCCGCGACCGCAGCATTGAATGACAGGTTGCCATGCACCGCCCCGAGCGGAAGGGCGAACGCTGCCGCGCCGAGGAACTGTATGGCCGCGGCCGTGAACGGACGCGCATGGACCTGCATGTGCCGGCCAAGCTCGACCGCCCAGAGCGCATAGCATCCAGCCGACAGGATGGCGGTGAAATCGCCGGCGCTGAAACCGGCGATCCCGCCCGACAAAAGCAGACAGCCGACCATGGTCAGTCCTGCGGCGAGCATGAGGCCCGCGGTTGGACGTTCGCCGACAAGCAGCCACGCGGCCAGCGGTGTCATCACCGTTGCCGTGCTTATCAGGAAGCTTGCATTCGTGACCGTGGCGCCGAGATAACAAAGCTGCTGCAGCATGATGGAGGCGGCAAACAGAACGACCACTCGGACCAGGCTGGAAAAATGGGCGGCGCCGGCAGGCTGCCGCCGTTCTGTCAAGACAAAGGGCAGCACAAGCAGCCCACCGATCAGGCAGCGCAGGCCAACGGCGCTCAGCGCATCGAGGTGCGTAAGCACCGTCTTTTGCGCCACGTTCCCGAAGCCCCATAGCGCGGCGGCAAACAGAAGCAGCAAGTTAGCTGTGAGTTTTGACATTCGCCGCCCCCCGGGCCGGAAACCATGGTAGGTTCAGCGGCCGCTATTTCAGCGAATACTAATTGAGCTATCGTCACGGCAGCGCTTGGGGCGGGGCTGCGGAGTTCCCGCAGCGTTAGTTTTGGGTTAGAATCTCGTCATTCGGTAAAGTTGTTTAAGCAAATGCGAAGTGGGGAAAGCGTCGCTGCCAGTAAAGTCTCGCTCTTCGGCGGTTTCCAGATTGAAAAGGAAGCTGGCGGTCCGGCTTGGCTGACCGGAAAGCGAGGTACCGCGATCCTCGCCTACCTGGCCCGCTGTCCGGGCATGGCGGCGCCAAGGGAGCGGCTGGCCGATCTCCTGTGGAGCGACAGCGACAGCGAGCACTCGCGCAACAGTCTGCGCCAGACACTCAGCGTCCTGCGCCGGGATCTGTCGCGAGCGGGCCTGGATATCATCCACTCCCGCAAGGATCTGATAAGCCTCAGGCCGGACGCGGTCCGGGTGGATGTCGAGGACTTTGAAACGGGTCGCTTGGGCCGTTCCGCACAGGAACTCGAAACGGCTCTGGCACTTTACACCGGACCGTTTCTCGATGGCTTCTACCTGGGAAGCAATGCTTTCGACGATTGGGCGGCATTGGAGCGCGAAAGGCTGCTGAGCCGCGCGCTTGAGTCGATGGAGAAGCTCGCCCGTCTCGTGGATGCTGAAAGCGGGCTGGCCGTGGCCGATCGGATTCTGGCCATGGAGCCGACGCGGGAGGAGGCCTATCGGCTGAAGATGGAACTGCTCGTTGCGTGCGGCCAGCGAGACAAGGCACTGCGAACCTTCGAGGCTTGCAGAAGCACCTTGAAGAAGGAGTTCGGTGTCGATGTCAGCCCGGAGACGAAAGCGCTTTGGCACTCCATCTCCGTTGCCGATGTTTCATCGAGCCAGCAGTCGGCGAATAGTGTTCCTGCCGCCCTCGGCCGGCCGTCCATCGGTGTCGCCGACTTCGTCAATCTGACGGGAGAGCGAGGCGACGACTTTTTCGCCAAGGGTCTCGTGCATGACATCACAACAGCCCTTTCGGAGGTGGCCGACTATGTTGTGCTCCCCGGGCTCGCGCCCGTCGAGAAAAATGGCGAGGAAACCAGAGCTCCGGGCTTGCGGGCCCGTTA
The DNA here is from genome assembly GCF_055811115.1 of Mesorhizobium sp. WSM4832. Taxonomy (NCBI): domain Bacteria; kingdom Pseudomonadati; phylum Pseudomonadota; class Alphaproteobacteria; order Hyphomicrobiales; family Phyllobacteriaceae; genus Mesorhizobium; species Mesorhizobium sp. WSM4832. The sequence continues at coordinate 64,415 of NZ_JBVVQH010000012.1, forward strand.
TACGCTCAACGGCAGCATCCAGAGGTCCGGAGACGAGCTGAGGGTGAACGTCCAGCTTGTCGATGCCGCCGACGGTCACAACGTCTGGGCCCAGAAATTCGATGGTCACTCGGAAAACGCACTCGAATTCCAGGATAGGATCGCGCGGGCGGTCGTACTGGCGGTGAGTCTCGAGCTTCAGCTGACCAACTGGAAAGTTCGTGACAAGAGCCCGCCGGGCAGCTCCGAAGTGCGCAGGTTGGTGAACGAAGCTCTGATGAAGTACTTCGAGATGACCAGAGATTCGCTGTTGGAGTCGAAGGAACTCGCGGAGAAAGCGCTGTTGATTGCGCCGGAAAATGCTCGGGCAAAGCGTACACTGTCCATCGCGACGACCATGGGGCTTGCATTTGGCGCGCTGCCTGGCAAGCGGGAGCATATCGGCAATGCGATCCGGCTTGCCGAAGATTCGGTAAGGGCTGTACCGGACGATGAAATTGCCCGCTGCATCCTGTCATTCGCCTACGAATGTGACGGTCGGATCGACGAAGCTATTGTGCAATGCCGTCACGCAGTCAGCCTCAACCCGAGTTATCCGAGTGGCCACGGTGATCTTGGCGAGCTCTACGGCCTGCGCGGCCAGGTGAGCGAAGCGCTGCGCTCGGCCAGTGAAGCCATACGCCTCGGCGCGCACGACGTCATCGACTTCTGGCGCCACCATGGTTTGGCTGTTGCGTTCTTCGCTGGCGGCGACGACCGACGGGCGCTCGAAGTCGCCCGCAAGGTTGTCAGGACAAAGCCGGGTTTCGTCCGCGGCGCCCTTTATTGGGCGGCCGCTGCTTCGGCGACCGGCAACAATGAAGAAGCCTCACGCGCCATTCATCATTGCCTATCGCAACTTCCACATCTCAACCTGGAAAATGTCTGCCCCGGCTTTGTGCCGCGCTATGTCCGGGACGATCATCACTTCCGCTTCCTCGAGAACCTGTCGAGAGCCGGCCTTCCGAATTCCTGATGCATGTGGCGGCGGTTTTGGGAGAACGCCATGCATAAAAGCAAGAACTGAAAGCACGTCGCATAGCCGCTTCGCCAGCTGTCGCCTCAGACCACCTCCACGGCCGCCGCGAACACATAGCCGGCGCCGCGTTCGGTGACGATGAGCTCCGGCTCGCTGGGATTTACCTCGAGCTTGCGGCGTAGCCGCAGGATCTGCACGTCGATGCTGCGGTCGAACACCTCCTCGTCGTGCATCCTGCTCGCGGCAAGAAGCTGCTCGCGGCTGAGTATCTGCTGCGGCGATCTGAGGAAGGCCGCCAGGAGGTTGAACTCGCCCGCGGTCAGCGGCGTCGCTTCGCCCGCTGGCGACTTGAGGTGTCTGCTGCGCATGTCGAGTTCCCAGCCGGAAAATCTGTAGCGCAAGTGCTTTCTGCCCTGCGGACGCCGTTGCGCCGCGCCCGATCGCCTGAGCACGGCGCGAACGCGCGCGAGCAACTCTCTGAGGCTGAAGGGCTTGGTTATGTAGTCGTCCGCTCCAAGCTCCAGGCCGACGACGCGATCCACCTCGTCGCGCCTGTGGCCGGTGATGATGACGATGGGCGCTTCCGGCGGGCTGCCAAGTCTGCGCATGATGTCGAACCCGTCCTCGTCGGCAAGCTTCATGTCGAGGATCATCAGGTCGACGGTCCTTTCGTGAAGGACGCGCGACATGGCCCGGCCGTCGGCGACGGCGCTGACCCTGAAGTTCTCGCCCTCGAGGTAGTTGGCGAGCATGGCGCGCATGTCGGGATCATCGTCGACGACAAGGATATGCTTCCCCGCCGCTCCCGCTTCTATTCTGCCTTTTGCCTGTTCTTCGTGGCGTGCATTTTGTTCGCTAGACATCTCGCACTGTCCGCAAGCATGGAACCCATGGCCTCGACGTTGCTTTATTAAACGTCGATTTGCGGCGATCTGTTGGTAAGCGCCGGTGATCTTCCTGATCGAATACCGAAGGCTCGCTCGATGGCGCATGAGCAGACTGGTAAATTCCGGGCAGGGTTTTTTGTTCCGCTTTGCCTGGCAGCGGCGGCGCCTTTTGCCTTGATCGAGGCCGGTCGGCCAGCTCCCGAAATGGGTGAGCCGATCGCGCCGGTAGCGGATGCCGGACCCGCCGACCAGGCCAGGATAGCGCTCGGCGAGCGGCTCTTCAACGATCCGCGGCTGTCGCATGGCGATACGGTCGCCTGCAGCTCCTGCCACAGGCTCGATCTCAGCGGCGACGACGGCCAACCGCGTTCGGTGGCGGCGAGTGGCGAGCGCCTCGACTTCAACGCGCCGACCGTCTTCAATGCGGCGCTCGATTTCCGCCTCAACTGGCGCGGCAATTTCCGCAGCTTCGAAGAGCAGAACGAGGCGGCCCTGCTTGACAAAAGGCTGATGAACACGAGCTGGGACGAATTGCTCGCCAAGCTGCGCGCGGATCCGGACTATTCGCGAAGCTTCGCCGGCGCCTACAGCGCCGCGCCAGGCCGCACGGGCGTGCTCGACGCGCTCGCCGCCTTTCAACGCTCGCTCATCACGCCCGATGCCCCGTTCGACCGCTACCTCAAGGGCGAGCGCGACGCCATCACCCGCGACGAGGAGCATGGCTATCGGCTGTTCAAGGCTTACGGCTGCATCGCTTGTCACCAGGGCGTCAATGTCGGCGGCAACCTGTTCCAGAAGTTCGGCATCTTCCAGGATCCGTTTGCCGGGCAGAAGACAGTCACCACGGCGGACCTCGGCCTCTTCGCCATCACCGGCGTCGAGGCCGATCGCCATGTGTTCCGCGTTCCGAGCCTGCGCAATGTCGCCGTGACGGCACCGTATTTCCACGACGGTCGCACTGCCTCGCTTGGCGAAGCGGTGCGGATCATGGCGCGCAACCAGCTCGGCCGGGAGCTCGACTGGCGCGATGTCAACCTGATTGTCCAATTCCTTGGCACGCTGACGGGCCGCTACCTCGGCAAGCCGTTGACCAGCGCCGCCGATCATCCGCAGCAATGAAGTCGCTTCCGATCCTGGCGCCGGTCGTCGCCTGCCTGCTCATCGTGCTCACCTATCTTCTGGTGCAGGGCGCGGCGCCCGATGCCGTGCGCCACGAACGCACCCTCGACGCCCTCAGGACCGTCATTCTTTATAACGCCGCCCTCCAGCGCGACGTGCTGAGGGCGCGGACAGGCCTGCTGCGCGACTACGACCCGCTCGTCCGTTCGGTCGGCAGACTGGACGAGGCGACCAGCAGCCTGCCCATCGCCCGCGACGTCGCGGGCGGTGAGGCCCAGGCCGACATCGACCAGCGTGTCACGGGGGTCACGGCTGCGGTGCGCGAAGAGGAAGCACTTGTCGAGGCGTTCAAGTCGGACAATGCGCTGCTGCAGAATTCCCTGAACTATTTCAATTATATGAGCAGCCGGCTTGCGACCGAGGGCGGCGGTCTACGGGCGGTCGAGATCGGAGTTCTCACGACGGCGATGTCGCGTTTCATCGGCGATCCCCAGCCTGAGGCGGCGAAGGCGGTGGCCGCCGCGCTCGACCGGCTGGAAAGACCCTCCGTCGACACCTCGTCCGCAAGCGATATCGGCTCGCTTGTGTCGCACGCCCGGCTCATCGTCGCGCGGTTGCCGGCGGTCGACGATCTCGTTGCGCGTCTGCAGGCCGCCCCGACCAGCGAGCGGGCTCGCGCGCTGCAGGACGTCTATCTCCAGGCGCACGGACGAGTGGCAGCCAGAGCCTCGCTGTTCCAGGCGCTGCTTTATGCCGCCGCGCTGATCCTTGTGGGCTATGTGGCCTATCTGCTGGCGCGCCTGCGCCGCAACGCGCAGATCCTGCGCGAGCGGCTGGAGTTCGAGCGCCTGATCGCCTCGATCTCGTCCCAGTTCATCAACTTGCCGCGCGACCGCATCCGCACCGAAATCAGCGAGGGCCTCGCGCGCCTCGTGGCACAGGCCGGGCTCGACGGCGCGCAGATCGTCGTCAGCCGCGCGGGCGACACCGGCCCGTCTAGCGGCTACGTCTATCGTCGCCCGGGCATAGACATGCCGGCGCGTTCTGCCAACGACACGATCGAGCTCGCTTCGCGCTGGACGCTCACGGAGCACGAGCGTCAAGGCTGCATCTCGATCCCCCATGTCGGCGAGCTCCCGGAGGGCCCGGAGAAGGCACGGCTCGAAGCCGACCGGCTTCGCTCCTGGCTGTGCATCCCGCTCTGGCATACCGGGGAGCGACTGGGTTTCCTGGCGCTCGACGCCGTCACGCATGAAAGACATTGGGCGGACGACGACATCGCTCTCCTGCGCACCGCCGCCGAGATCTTCGCCAACGCCATCGCCCGCGAGCGGAGCGAGCGCGAACGTGAGGCGCTGCAGGCCCGGCTCAACCAGTCGCAGCGGCTGGAGGCGATCGGGACGCTCGCGGGCGGCATAGCGCACGAGTTCAACAACATCCTCGGCGCCATTCTCGGCTATGGCGAGATGGCGCTAGCGGTGCTGCTCAAGGATTCGCGCGCGCGGCGCTATGTCCAGCAGATCATGAAGGCGGGCGGCCGGGCACAGGATGTCACCGAGCAGATCCTTGCCTTCGGCCGCCGCAGCGAGCGGCAGCACCGCGCGCTGCGGGTGGAACCCGTGGTTGCGGAGGCGGTCGACCTGCTGCGCGCCTCGTTCCCCGCCACGCTTTCGGTAAGGACGCATCTTTCCGCCGGCGACGCCGCAATGATAGGCGATCCGACCGAGCTTCAGCAGGTGGTCATGAATCTCGGTACGAACGCTGCGCAGGCGATGAACAATCGCGGCGTGTTGCGGATCGGTCTCGGCACGACGGACCTTGCGGAGCCCAGGATGCTGTCGCATGCCAGCCTAGCCCCCTCCCGCTATATCCGCCTTTGCGTCAGCGACGACGGCAGCGGCATGGATCAGGCGACGCTGGAGCGCATCTTCGAGCCGTTCTTCACCACCAAGCCGGCGGGGCAGGGAACCGGGCTCGGCCTGTCTACGGCGCACGGCATCATCGCAGCGCACGGGGGCGCGGTGGATGTGAGGAGCAAGATCGGCGAAGGCACGACGTTCGAAATCTACTTTCCGCGGATCGATGGCGCGGCTGCCGATGCGCCTGATAGCGAGGCGGAACCCACCGAGACACCGGTCGAGTATGGCAATGGCGAGACGATCCTTGTCGTCGACGATGACACGCCGCTCATGCAGCTTGCCGAAGAGATGCTGGCCGCGCTCGGTTACGAGCCGGTCGGCTTCGACCGCACGCCTGCCGCGCTCAAGGCGTTCCGCGCCGAGCCGGAGCGCTTCGACCTCGTGCTGACCGACGAGGTGATGCCTGAGATGACGGGCATCGAGCTCTCCGGCCAGCTGCATCGCATTCGGCCGGATCTGCCGGTCGTGCTGATGACCGGCTACGGCCGGCCGCTGAGATCGCGTCAACTGACGGCCGCCGGCATAAGCGAAGTCATCAAGAAGCCGCTGCTGTCGGCCGCCGTCGCGCAGTGCCTCGCCCGTCATCTGCACTGAATGCCGACGGTGACCGGGCGATCGGCTGCCGTCTGCGTTACGATTGTAACCAGACTCTCGCCTCGTGAAATCAACCCGTAGCGGGCTTCCCCGACAGTCCCTGCCGTAACCTGGGCCGCGATCCGGGATCTTTCGATCCGGAAAGATCGCGGCCGATCAATCGGATGGAGCCGCGTCCCGGTTCAACGGATCAGGCTCCGGAGCCAGGAGGACAGTCATGGACACGCGCATCACCGAGGCGACGAAAGCGGCGGCGGGAGCGAAGGACGTCACGGAACTCTCGCCTGAAGGCATCATGCAACTGGGTCTCGGCTTCTGGGCGTCGAAGACGTTACTGAGCGCCGTCGAGCTCGGCCTTTTCACCGAGCTGGCCGCCGGGCCCCTCGATTGCGAGACGCTGCGAAGCCGTCTCGGATTGCATGAGCGCGGCGCGCGCGACTTCTTCGACGCGCTGGTGGCGCTGCGCATGCTGGAGCGCGACGGCGGCGTCTACCGCAACACCATGGCGACCGACCGCTACCTCGACCGCAACAAAGCGACCTATGTCGGCGGCATGCTCGCCGGGGCAGGGCAGCGGCTCTACGCCAACTGGGGCTCGCTCACCGAGGCGCTGAGGACCGGCAAGCCGCAGAACGGCACCGAGGACGGCGAGGACCTCTTCGAGATGCTGTTCTCGGACCCGGAGAAAGTGGAGTTGTTCGCCAAGGCGATGACCGGCGGCAGCCTTCAGGCGGCGGAAGCGCTCGCCCGTCAATTTCCCTGGGCGAACTATGACACTTTCATCGATATCGGCACGGCCGAAGGCAGGCTTCCGGTCGAGGTCGTACGCCTCCATTCGCATCTCACCGGCGGCGGCTTCGACCTGCCGCCGATGCGGCCGGTGTTCGAAGCCTATGTCAAGCACCATGCGCTGGCGGACAGGCTGAGCTTCTATTCCGGCGATTTCCTCGCTGGGCCGCTGCCTTCCGCCGAAGTGCTGGTGATGGGGCACATCCTCCACGACTGGAACCTGGATGTGAAGCGCAAGCTGCTTGCCAAGGCTTGGGCGGCGCTGCCCAAGGGCGGCGCGCTCATCGTGTACGACCAGATCATCGACGACGAGCGGCGGGTGAATGCCGCAGGGCTGCTGATGAGCCTCAACATGCTGGTCAACACCAATGGCGGCTTCGACTACACCCGCGCCGAGGGCATCGGCTGGGTACGGGAGGCTGGTTTTGCCGAGGTGCGCTGCGAGCATCTCGCCGGGCCTCATTCGATCATTGTGGGGATCAAGTGACGGGGTCTGCCGGTCGACGAACGACCCAATCGGCGAAAGACAGCGAACAGGATTCTCAGCGAAAGAGGAGAGATTCATGGACAAAAGGCTTGCCAATTTCGGCATGGGCGTCGAGGCGCCCGCGACCGATCCGCGCCCTTACGCGCTAGGCTATTCCACGCGCGAGCTGCAGCGGCTGGCGCTGCAGGGCGCGCTGATCCGCGACTTCACGCAGGACGTGCTGCGCCGTGCCGGAATTCAGCCGGGCATGCGCGTGCTCGATATCGGCTGCGGCGTGGGCGACGTGTCGCTGCTGGCCGGCAAGATGGTCGGTCCCCGCGGTATGGTGCTTGGCGTCGACCGTTCGCCGGAGGCCATAGACATAGCGGAGCGCCGCGCCACCGAGGCCGGGCAATGCTACTGGACCCGGTTCGCCGCGGAAGATCTCGACGCTTTCGCATGCGATGAAACCTTCGATGCCGTGATCGGCCGGCTTGTTCTGATGTATTTGCCCGATCCTTCCGCGACACTCAGGCGGCTTGCCGGCCATGTCAGGCCCGGCGGCATCGTCGCCTTCCAGGAACTGGCCACGCCCCTCACGCGCAGCTTTCCCGAGGGACCGTTGTTCAGCCGATGCGTCGGCTGGATCTCCGACACCATCGAACGCGCCGGTTTCGAGGTCGACATGGGCAGCAGGCTGCCGATGACCTTCGCTGCCGCGGGGCTCCCGGCGCCGCAGATGATTTCCGCCGGTCTAGCCGGCAGCGGGCCGGCCTCGCCGCTCTACAACTATATCTCGGAAACCCTGCGCAGCCTGCTGCCGATGGCCGAGCGCCTGGGCATCGCGACGGCTGAAGAGATCGGGATCGACACCTTGGCCGAACGGCTGTGCCGTGAAGCGGTCGAACAGCGGGCATGCGTGATGACGCCCCCGTTCGTCGGCGCATGGACGAATATACCGTCATGGTAGGGCGAGGCGAGCGTCCGGTGCTCGGCTAAAGATGCACGAAGGCCGTCAGCGGCAGGTGGTCTGAGGCGACGCGCGACAACGGCGTGTCATGCGCCTCCACCGCTGAGACCAAATCGTGCCGGTTGCCCATGATGCGGTCGAGCGCCAGCACCGGCAGCCCTGATGGGAAAGTGGGCACCGCCGGCGGCGTCGGCCCGAAGGTCGCGTGCAGCGTGTTCAGCGCCGAGCGGTTGCCGAGCCGCCATTCGTTGAGGTCGCCGAGCAGCAGCGTCGGCCTTTCGTCGGCGCTGCTCATGATGTCGTGCACGACGCGGGCCTGTTCGGAGCGCGAGCGGCGCAGCAGGCCGAGATGCGCGGCAATGACGCGCAGGCTCCGTTTCTCGTCGAAATCGATCTCGGCGACCAGCGCGCCGCGCGGCTCCAGTCCCGGCAGCTTGATCTGGTGGACATCGCGCACCGTGCCGCGCTTGAACAGGAGCACGTTGCCGCGCCAGCCATGCCCCTTGCCGTTTCCGCTGATCGGCACCGGCACCAGTCCCGTCTCCAGTTCCAGGCGGGCAAGGTCCAGCAGCCCCGCCTTGTCGCCGAAGCGGTTGTCGGCTTCCTGCAGCGCGATCACGTCGGGGCTGATTTCGCGGATGACGCGCGCCGTCCGTTCGGGATCGAATCTGCGGTCGGTGCCGATGCATTTGTGAACGTTGTAGGAGGCCACGACGATTTCGGCGCCGTCGACGCGCTTGCGCGGCGTTGCTTTCGCCTTGCGCGCGCTTCTGCCGCGGATCGTAAGCAGCACGGTCTCCGGCAGGCTGCGTCCTTTTATATCGTCTATCTCCATGGTCCCGATGCTCGATTTCCTGCTCTAAAGATAGGGCGAACCCAGCCACAGCACACGGTCGAAGACGCGGATTATGAATGGCCTTGCTTTCAGCGTCTGCAGGGTCACCGGCTGGGCAGTGGAGATGGCAGCCGCGATGCGTGCGTCGATCTCGGCTGCGAAGTTTTGATCCAGGACTTCCATGTCGATCTCGAAATTCAGCCTCAGCGAGCGGGAGTCCAGATTGGAAGAGCCGACATAGGCCCACACGCCGTCGATCGCCATCAGCTTCGAATGGTCGAACGAGCCTTCGTGGCGCCAGACGCGGCAATAATGCTTCAAAACCTGGTCGAACTGGGCCGTCATCGCATGATCGACGAGGAAAAGGTTGTTCACCGCCGGCACGACGATGTCGATTTCGACGCCGCGGCGGCCGGCCGTGGTCAGCGCGCTGATGAATTCCCGGTCCGGCAGGAAATAGGGCGACATGATGCGGATCGATTTGCGCGCCACTGAAAAGGCGCCCATCAGCAGCTTCAGGTTGGTTTCGTTCGAGGCGTCCGGCCCAGTTGCCACCGCGCGCACCAGCATCGGCTGCCCGGGCGGCGGCGCTGCCCGCTCGACCTGCCAGGGCCCGTCTTTCAAGGCCTCGTTGCCGGCGAAGCGCCAGTCCTCGGCGGCAACCGAGAACAGGTCGGCCACCACCGGCCCGGTGACCTCGAAATGCGTGTCCCGCGAGCTTTCGGAGCCGGCGAATTCGGCGGAGAATCCCTTGCGGATGTTCATGCCTCCCATGAATGCCACCGTGCCGTCGACGATCAGGATCTTCCTGTGCGTCCTGAGGTTGGCATAGGGAAGTCTCAGCCCCATGACGATGTTGCCGTTGAAGAGATCGACGGTGACGTCGGCTTCCCTGAGTTGCTTCAGGATGCTGGGCACCGAGTAGCGCACGCCGACGGCGTCGATCAGCACCCGCACGGTGACACCGCGCTTGACGGCGTTGCCGAGCGACTGGACGAACAGCGCCCCGACAGCGTCACTGTCGAAAATATAGGTTTCCAGAAGCACGCTTCTTTGCGCAGCGTCGATCGCCCGGCACATCGCCGCATAGGCCTCGTCGCCGGTCTTGAGCACGGCGATGGTGTTTCCCGATGTGAGCGGACGCCGCGCCACCCTGTCGCCGAGCGTCTTCAGCCCGGTGAAACGCTGGCCAAATTCCGTGCTGATCAAGGCTTCGAGCGCGACATCGCGATCGTGCCTCGCCGCCTCGCTTGAGACGGGGCGCATGGCGCTGATCGTCGCCCGGCGGATGCGGTTGATGCCGGCAATGGCGTAGATGATCGCGCCGAGGAAAGGCGAGAGCAGCATCACGCCCACCCAGCCGGTGGCCGCGCGCACATCCTCCTTGGTCATGATGGCATGCACGATGCCCACCGCCGCCATCGCCAGCGAGAGGATCAGGATAAGCGTCGACCAGTGACTCGCAATCGCCTCGAACATCGCCCCGACTATTGTGCGGGCGAGGGCGGAAGGCAATGCGGTGGTTCAAAGCGATTGCCCAGGAAAGGATACTGGAGGTTTCCGGCCGGGACTGTGTGAACGGGTGTTGGGAGGGGGGCGGCGGCTCTACGCTATCGGCGTGGCTCAACTGTTTTGGCCGCAGTGCTCAGTTGGCGAGCGTGGAGGCCAGCGACGCACGGGCACTGTCAATCGAGCGATTGGCGTGTAACAGTATCTGCTAATATCCGTCAGGCAGGTATGCAAGGCCTCCCCAAAACTCTCGGCGGGATGTCTGTTGAGGGAAGAGGTCGAAATGTCAGGCTCAGTAGAAATGGACCTCGTAAGTCGTCTTGGAGCCGCCGACAGAAAAATTGCCGAACTGGAAATCGCGAAGGCCGCTGCGGCGGCTGAAATTGACCGACTTTCCGCCGAAAACAACCGCCTGTTCCAAATCGCCGAGCAACGCGCAAAGGAACTCGCCATTCTCAACAGCGTCGGCGAGGCCATGGCGAAGGCGCTGAATGTCAAGACAGTGACCCGCATCGTCGGCGATAAGGTGCGCGAAATATTCGGCGCGGACATCACCGAAATCCTGTTGCGCGACGAGGCGTCAGACATGATCACCGTCCCGTATTCATTTTACCGTGAGTACCAGGACGTGGAGCCCTTCACTTTGGGCGCGGGACTTACCTCGAAGGTCATTCTCTCTGGAAAACCGCTGATTCTCGCGACGTTCGAGCAGTCCCTCGAGTTCGATGTGATCGCACTCACCGAAGCGGAGCGATCAGAATCATACATAGGCGTGCCGATCATCGCCGGAGGCAGAACTCTAGGCGTCGTCAGCGTGCAGAGTTACCAAAAGAACGCGTTCAGCGAAGACCACGTGCGTCTTTTGCAAGCGCTCTCGTCAAGCATGGGTGTTGCCATCTCCAACGCTCGCCTTTTCGATGAGACACAGCGACTGTTGAAAGTATCAGAGGACCGCGCAAAGGAGCTTGCAATCCTCAACAGCGTCGGCGAGGCGATGGCGAAGACGCTGAATGTCAAGACAGTGACCCGCATCGTCGGTGACAAGATCCGCGAAATATTCGGCACGGACGTTACCGAAATCCTGTTGCGCGATGAAGCATCCGGCCTGATCACCGTACCCTATGCGTTTCACAAGGACTATCGGGACCCCGAGCCATTTGCGATGGGTGAGGGCCTGACCTCCAAGGTCATATTGTCGGGCAAGCCGCTGGTTTTGGGTTCGAGCGAGCAACACATTGAGTTGGGCGCTCTCATGCCTACGGAGGAGGACAGGACCGAATCCTACCTAGCTGTGCCGATCATCGCCGGAGACAGAACTCTGGGCGTCGTCAGCGTGCAGAGCTACGAGAAGAACGTCTTCAATGAAGATCATGTGCGTCTGTTGCAGGGGCTCTCATCCGGCATGGGCGTTGCCATCGCCAACGCCCACCTCTTCGACGAAACTCAGCGTCTGCTGAAAGTGACCGAGGATCGCGCAAAGGAACTGGCCATTCTCAACAGCGTCAGCGAAGCGATGACGAAGTCGCTGAACCTGGACACCGTTATTCGCCTCGTGGGCGACAAGGTGCGGGAAGCCTTCGGCACCGAGGTCAGTGAAATTCTATTGCACGATAGCGAGTCCGGGCTGATCCATGTCCCTTATGCATACTTCAGGGAGCATAGGTCCATTGATCCATTTCCAATGGGCATAGGAGTGGCGTCAAAGATCATCACAACAGGCAAGCCATTGGTTTTTGGCACTCTGGAGGATGGAAAAGAGCTGGGAGCTTACTTTCCAAACGAAGAGGATAGGACTGCGTCCTACATAGGCGTTCCAATCAACTCTGGTGAAAGAACACTGGGTGTTCTCAGTGTGCAGAGCTATCAGAAGCATGCTTTCGACGAAAACCACGTGCGCCTGCTGCAGACGGTCGCCTCCAACATGGGCGTTGCGGTCGCCAATGCACGCCTTTTTGACGAAACCCAGCGTCTGCTCAAGGTGACCGAAGCCCGCGCCGCCGAATTGGGCGCCATCAGCGCGGTCAGTCAGGCGCTCATCGCGGAATCGGAACTCGAAAGCACGATCCAGCTGATCGGCAACCAGATGCAGGAAATCTTCAACGCCGACATCGTTTATGTCGCCCTGCTCGACTCGGAAACCAAGCTGATCCATTTCCCCTATCAGTTTGGCGAATCCTTCACCACGCTCACTCTCGGCGAAGGGCTGACAAGCAAGATCATAGAGACCGGCCAGCCGCTGCTCATCAATCAGGACGTGGCGGAACGGGGCGCGCAGATCGGCGCCACGCCCGTCGGCAAGGATGCCTTGTCCTACCTTGGCGTTCCGATCAAGACGGTGCAAGGCACCGTGGGCGTGATCAGCGTGCAGAGCACCACGCGTGAGGGCATATTCACCGACGACTCGCTACGCTTGCTCGCCACGATCGCCGCCAACGCCGGTGCGGCCTTGCACAACGCGCAGCTATTCACCGAGCTCAAGCAACTGTCCCTGGCGCTGCAGCAGGCAAAGGAAGCGGCCGAGGCGGCAAATGAGGCGAAGAGTTCGTTTCTGGCGACCATGAGCCACGAAATCCGCACGCCAATGAACGGCGTGATCGGAATGAGCAACTTGCTGCTCGGCACAAACCTCGACTCTGAACAACGCGAGATTAGCGAGACGATCAGCCAGAGCGGAGAGGCACTGCTGACGATCATCAACGACATACTCGATTTTTCCAAAGTCGAGGCTGGCAAGCTGGAGCTCGATCCAAGGCCCTTCGAACTGCGGGAATGCCTTGAGAGCGCGATTGACCTGGTAGCCTCCAAGACCGCGGAGAAGGGGCTCGACCTAGCCTGCCTGGTGGAGCCCGGTACTCCTGACGGGATTGTCGCAGATAGCACCAGGCTGCGACAGATTTTGCTCAATTTCCTCAACAATGCTGTGAAATTCACTGAGCGGGGTGAAATTGTACTATCAGTGATGAAAGTTCTGCCCGCAGCTGAGGGCGCGGGAACAGCCCACAGCGGAAGCGAAGAGGGCTTGTCCACCCTGCAGTTTGCAGTACGCGATACCGGCATCGGTATTCCCGGGGACCGATTGGATCGCTTGTTCAAGTCTTTCAGCCAAGTCGATGCCTCGACGACGCGGCGCTATGGCGGAACCGGGCTAGGGTTGGCGATTAGCAAACGCCTGGCGGAACTGATGGGCGGGGAAGTATGGGTGGAAAGTGTCGAAGGGTCGGGTACGACATTCTTCTTCACGATCCGCGCTGCCGTTGCGCCCGCTCCCAGGCAAGCGCAAATGTCTGTGGCCAAAGTTGAACTCGCAGGCAAGCGGTTGCTGATCGTTGACGACAACGCAACCAACCGGCGCATCCTGTCTCTGCAGGCCCAATCCTGGGCCATGGTTCCATACACAACCGAATCGCCCCTGGACGCATTGAGCAGGATTTCGAGCGGCGAAAATTATGACGCCGTCGTGCTCGACATGAACATGCCGGAGATGGACGGAATAGAGCTGGCCAAACGATTACGTGAGCTTGGTCAAACGGGTGACCTTCCCCTGATCTTGTTGAGTTCCCTGGTGCCTCTCGACGAGAGAAACAAGGCGGATATCGAGAGCATCAAATTTGCGGCCATGCTCCCTAAGCCGATCAAGCCCTCGCCACTCCTCAATGCTTTCATGTCGGTCTTTGCCGGGGCCCCCACGCGGCCCACCCGGACCGACCAGTCGAAGGGATCCGCGCTCGATAGTACGATGGCGGAAAAATTTCCGCTTCGCATACTGCTTGTCGATGACAACAACACCAATAGAAAGCTCGGCTTCAAAGTACTGGAGCGCCTTGGTTACCGACCGGACCTGGCAATTGACGGCCGTTCGGCAGTATCCAAATACACGCAAGGCAGCCATGACGTCATTTTGATGGATATCGAAATGCCGGACATGGACGGTCTTGAGGCAACAAGATTGATCCGGGCGTCCGGTATCCAGGATGCGCGCCAGCCGTTTATCGTGGCCCTCACCGCCAACGCCATGGCCGGCGATAGGGAGAGGTATCTCTACGCCGGCATGGACGACTATCTCAGCAAGCCGCTGCGCGTCGAGGACCTCATCGCTTCGTTGCATAAGGCGGTGCTAGCTGGTGGGCGCAGACCCGCTGGCGCTGCAAAGGATTTCGCGGTGCCCGGCATACCAGGGCCGTGAAGGGGCAAATTAGGGGCCTGGCGCGATAACTCTAGGCGCCGTGGCGGCATTGTTTTCGAATTATGCGCTACCGCTAAATTAGAATTGCTGCGATATTCCGTCTTCTTGAGCGCATGGGGACATTGATAATCTCGGAACGTGGTTCGATTTTCTATCTCACTTCAATAACAAACTGGAGAAGCTCGCGGTCTGGGCTGAGGAGCCTGGAGATAGCGGCACATTGGGGGTCGTTTTGGCTATCGAAAGAGGGGCGCTTGCAAAGCTTCGCGAGCTTGTAGGCGGCGGGGAAGCTGATCTGGTGGAACTGGTGGAGTCCTTCCTCGAAGAGGGGCCTTCCATCATGCAAGACTTGCAGGTTTCTGCCGGGGCCTCGGACCTGGCTGCTGCCCGCAGAGCCGCGCATTCTCTCAAATCCAATGCCAGGGACATGGGGGCCAACGACCTCGCCGAAATCTGCGCTCGACTGGAGCGGCGCTGCGAAAGCGGGGAACCACCGGATTTGCTGCAGATCGATAGCGCGCGGAACGCCTTCGATGTGGCCATCACGGAGCTTCGAGATATCTTCGGTTTGGGAGGGCGTCGTGAGTAGCCCAGGCAAGATCCTTATTGTAGACGACTCCCGGAGCATACGGATCAAGCTCAAGAAGTCGGTCGAAGCGCTCGGACATCAGGCCGAGGCGGTTGAGAGTGGCCGCGAGGCGCTCGACCGTCTTGCGGGCGAAAGCTTCGATCTCATTCTTCTCGATATCATAATGCCGGTGATGGACGGCTTCGAGGTGCTCAAGAGCCTCAAGGCGTCCTCCAGGACTCGGGATGTGCCGGTCATCGTGATTTCTGCACTCGATGACGAGATGAGCAGCGTCGTCAAGGCGATTGAACTTGGCGCCGAGGACTTTCTGCCCAAGAATTTTGAACTCGCTCTCCTCAAGGCACGCGTTGCCACCTGCATAGAGAAGAAAAGACTCCGCGACGTTGAGACGGAATATCTGCGGCAGGTGGCCAAGTTGACCAAGGCGGCCGCCACCCTGGAAACCGGGCGGTTCAATCCTTCGAAGCTCGGCATCCGCGATGTGGCAAGCCGTACAGATGGTCTCGGCAAGCTCGCCACGGTGTTCGCGACAATGGCCCAGAAGGTCTACGAGCGCGAGCGAAAGATGCGGCAGAATATCCGCACGTTTCGTGGCGCTCTGCTGCTGCTCGCATGCGGTGGGTTATGGGGCGTTGTCGTGCCACTTTCTAAGATGGCATCGCTTGTCGAGGCTCATCCGGTCGGATTGGCAATCCTAATTGACATCATCGGAGCTGTGTTCTGCATCGGGATAAGCGTGAAGCAGAAGACAATGCCGAGCCTCAAGGATCTCACGCGAACGGATTGGAAGTTCATACTTGGTTTTGCGTTTATCAGCTCCGTGATCAACCAAGTCCTGGTTTATTGGGTGGCAAGCAAGCTTCCAGCTTTTATCGTCTCCATTGTCATCGTGCTCGAGGGATTTGCCGTCTTCTTGTTCGCCGCCATGATGCGGACCGAAGCTCCGAATTTGAAGCGCTTTTTAGGGCTTGGATTGGGCCTCGTCGGCATCTTCATCATACTCCTCTACGGAGAGCCCGGGGAAATGGCCACCAGTTGGCTGTGGCTTGCCGTTGCTCTTGTGATCCCCGTCACTTACGCGACCGAAGATATTTACCTCTCGGAGTTCAAACCCGCCAGCATCGATAACGTCGCCCTGTTCGGCATCACGCTCGTTGTTTCGGTTTTGATGCTGATCCCACTTGCCACTTTTTACCAGGACTTCATACCGTTTGATTTGTTGACCGGTCGGCTTGGCGTCATCGTCTTGCTGATGGCTGCCGCCGGCAATTTGGCGATGCTGCTCTTCATTGTGTTGATCACCACCACGGGCGCCGTCTTCGCCAGCCAGAACGCCTATGCGGGGACAGCGGCCGGCATAGGCTGGAGCATGCTGTTGCTCGGAGAGTCGATACCAGCTCTGACCTGGGTCTCCCTGGCGCTGGTCGTTGTCGGTCTTCTGATGGTCGAGCCCAAGCAGGAGGCTGAGGAAGAACCGCCGCTGCTTGACGACTCTTTGGAGGAGTTCGTCCCGCGGCTCGACCTGGTCCCGTCCGCCACGGACTGAAAGATCGGCAAATGGTGGATCACGCCAAACCCGTCCACCTCGTAATTGTCCAACATCAGCGTGCCGCCTCGGTCGCGGTATGATGTCGGGCAGATCGGTCCTAGTCGGCTTACAGCTTCCTGAAGAAGCCCGACAGAATATTCGGACCCGCTTCTCCGGACCGTAGTCTGATCCCGTCCTCGAAACAGTTCAGCGTCACGCATTGAAAGCCGCTGGCCGTGAGGAGCGCCACCAGCGAGTCGCGGTCGAAGTGGTGCAGGTGCTCGTTGGGCAGGCGCATACGCCACGTCCGGAACCAGGCGTCGCCGTCGGCACCGAGCTCGCGCCAGCGGCAATAGGGGACAGCGATGGCCAGATGACGGGCCTGAAGGCGGGAGAGGAAACCCAAGTCCGGGATGTGCTCGAGCACGTCGAACATGGCGACGAGATCCCATGAACTGGCGAGCGCCTCATCCCAATCGACAAAGCGGATGCCCTTCGGCAGGGGAAATTCAGCGATATCGCAGCCGGCGCAGTCGGCGACCCCGGTAATCTTGGCTGCTTCGATGAACGTGCCCGTGCCGTATCCGATCTCCAGCACCGAGCGAGGAATCTCACCCGTGATTCCCAGCACCCAGCCAAGCCGCTGATATCCGAGCTTGATGGTCCGGTCGCTCAAATCCTCGTAGTAGGAAATGTATTTCTTGTCATATTTGATCGGTGTGAAGTCGATCTGGTGGATCACGCCAAACCCGTCCAACTCGTAATTGTCCAACATCAGCGTGCTGCCCCCGCATGCCGAATTCCTTACACGGCGGAGCTAAACACAACGTAACGAGACAACGGACCGGTTCCGTTGTTCGGGAGCGTCGGCGCCACCGGACGGCGATCAAATCATCGATCGTCGACGTCGGCTTCCCGAGCCAATCAGCAACGGCACCGCGCCTTTGCGGACTCTGCGCATATTCGGGTCAATGACACGCAGCCGCGGTCCTGAGCGCTTCGGCACGGGAAGGTGCGGGCAGATTCCCGATCCGCCGAACGGAAGCATAGAATCTTGGATAATCGCCGGAGCATAAGCCGAACAAGCGAAGAAACGCCGGAACCTCTTCACCGTAGACGGCAGTCGCCGCGAGCTTGGCGTTGTTGATCGGGCTGTCGAACCAGGCGTCGTATCCGCGATAGCCGGCCCAGCGCTTGTCGCGCATCTGCCGGTAGCGCGTCCGCAGCCTGTCGATGGCCGCTGCTTTGGCGGCCGCCATCTGCTCGGGGCTACGCGGGCTTCCATAGACCTGCCTCAACTCGTCCCGCGTTTTCGATATCAGTTCGAGAAAATCCGCCCTGCGCTTGCGATCGATCTCGTAACTGCGCAATCCGGCGCGATTGCCAGTGGCGCGGAGCCATTTCCTCGTGCCGCTGGTTTCGACGGCAACCGCGAAAGCCTCGTTGAACGCGGAGTCGCCGTTCACATAGATTTTCTGATGCGCCAGCTCATGGAAGACAAGGCTTGCGAGATAGGTGTCGTCCTGACGGAGCATGGTGCTGAGCAGCGGGTCGCTGAACCAGCCCAGCGTGGAATATGCCGTGATGCCTGTCACATAGACATCCAGCCCCTGTCGCTGCAGCTCAGCAGCATTTTTGAGCGCGTCTTTGCGCGAAAAATAACCCTTGTAGGGAACGCAGCCGAACACTGGAAAGCACCATGTTATCGGCGCGAGAGAGAATTGCGGCGCGGCAAAGACCGCCAGGGTCACATCGTTCCGACCGACGTCGACATAGCTGCGGTAGCTATTGTTGTCGGGCAGCGCCAGTTCTTCCGTGGCAAAGCGGCGTATGGCGCTTGCCGAGGTCAACTTGGTGCGCAGCGCCTTGGGCGTCAACGGATCACCGATCAGTTTTCCGACATTTTTGCGCGCCGCCATGATCTCAACATGACCCTCCAACGACTGCGCATAGTAGGAAATGCTGGTGCATCCGGTCACACCGAACACCATGATCGCCGCGGCAAGCAATCGAAAAACGCGCTTCAAAGCCTGCCCACCGCTTGCTCATCCCCATGGAGCAAATGTCTCCACTTGCTCCAATGTCTCAAACAGGCGCGCCTGTTTTCGTCAAGACCTGGAGGGCAGCGGGTCGGGCCTTCGATTTCTCAGTTGTCGTCAGGCCATGCGGCGCTCAACGGAGATCTCACCCCCGCCTCGCCACCAGTCGCAGCCACGGCGCGAGGTGAAACGCCGCCATCAAGAGATACATCGGCACCATGCCGCCGAGCATGGAGGCTCCGGGCCCGGACATGCACATCATGTCATGGCCGCCATAGGCAGCCGTCAGCAGCGCCATCGTGGCGAAGGTCGGTGCCGCGGCGAGGCAAAGCCAGTCGGCGAGGCCGAAGCCGCTCAGCCGAGGGGCGGGATTGTCGATGCTCATGATATCCACCTTCTGAAGCGGTCTGGTTTTTCCGGCCCATAGGAACTCGGGCGAAGCGATCGGCTCCGGCGGCGCGCGGTTCGCGCCGCCGGGTTAGCTTCGCGTTCAGGCGCTCTTGTTGCGGAACGCCGCTTCGCCGGCATCCGACACCTCGACCCATCTCTGGTCGGGTGCGGCACCTTCCTCATAGCTGTCGTGCCAATTCCACCACTTGTAGGTCTGGGTCTGCGGATAGCCCTCGGGCGAGTCCTCCCACACCTCCTGTCGGCCGAGCGGGGTGATGTCGAGATAGCTCCACACGGTGCCAAACGCTTCGTCGCCGCGGTTGTTGACGAAATAGGTGCGGAAGATGCGCTTGCCGTCATGGATGAAGACGTTGTGGCCATGCCATTCGTCGACGCCGAAATCCTTATCCCAACTGTCGGTGATGGTGTACCAGGGCATCTTCCAGTCCATCTGCTGCTTCAGCCGCTGGATGTCGGCCTGCGGGGCGCGCGAGGCATAGGCAAGCGTGGTGTCGCGGGCGTTGAGATGCGCGAGGTTGCCGACCTGGTCGGCGCCGAGCGAGCAGCCGCGGCACGCATGTTCCGGCCAGCCATAGACGCCGGGCTCGAAGAAGGCGCGGTAGATGATTAACTGCCGGCGGCCCTCGAAGAGGTCGAGCAGGCTCGCCTTGCCGTTCGGGCCTTCGAACACATAGTCCTTCTTGACTTCCATCCACGGCATGCGGCGGCGTTCGGCCGCGAGCGCGTCGCGGGCGCGGGTCAGGGTCTTCTCCTTCACCAGCATCTCTTCATAAGCGCCTTCCCACGCTTCCTGCGAAACGACCGGCGGTGTCTTCATGTGTTGGGTCATTGCTCTTGTCCCGTTCTTGGGTTTGGTTGGGGGGTGACACGGACAGACATAGGGCCGCAGAGTGCGATGGTGAGAGTTACAAGTGTGACGCGATTTGCTGCGGCGGGCCCCAGGGCGATGGCATGGACTCGCTGATCAACGCCGCCGGCCGCGCGCTCGCAGCGGGTGATCCGCTCGGCGCCCTAAAGCGGGTTGCGCTGCGCGATGACGCGCCGGCGTTGGCGCTTCGCGGCATCGCGATGGCGCAGCTCGGCGATTTCGCCAAGGCAAAGTCGCTGCTGAAGGACGCCGCCCGCGCCTTCAGCCCGAGGGAAGCGGTGGCGCGTGCACGCTGCGTCGTCGCCGAGGCCGAGATCGCGCTGGTCTCGCGCGACCTTGGCTGGCCGGAGAAGGCCTTGCGGTCCGCGCGCGCGACGCTAGCGGCGCATGGCGACCGGCTGAACGCCGCCTATGCCGGCAGCCTCGAGGCGCGCCGCCTGATCCTGATCGGCCGCCTCGACGAGGCCGAGCGCCTGCTTTCGGACTTCGATCCAGCGCCGCTGCCGCCGGTCGCCCGCGTCGCGCATGAATTGGCCGCCGCCGGCATCGCGGTCCGGCGCCTCAGGACAAAGGCGGCGCGCTCGGCATTCGGCCGGGCATCGCTTGCCGCATATGAAGCCAACATCCCGGCATTGAGGGCCGAAGTCGAAGCGGCGTCGCTGGTCCTCAACACGCCGGTCGGCCGGCTGATCGCGCGAGGGACGGAGAAGGAGCTGCTGCTTGACGAGGTCGAAGCGCTGCTGGCCTCGGGCGCGCTGGTTATCGATGCCTGCCGCAATGTCGTGCGCGAAGCGGACGCGGTCGTTTCGCTGGCGACCCGGCCCGTGCTGTTTACGCTGGCGCGCACGCTTGCCGAGGCGTGGCCGGCGGATGCATCGCGCGAGGTGCTGCTGAGGCGCGCCTTCCGGGCGAAGCATGTCGACGAGTCGCACCGCGCGCGGCTCAGGGTCGAAATGGGACGGTTGCGCGCCGAACTCGCCGCGTTCGCCGAGATCAATGCGACGGCCGCCGGTTTCGCGCTCGCGCCGCTGAGCGCCGCCGAGGTCGTCGTGCTCGCGCCGCCGGTCGAAGACGAGCACGGCGCGGTTCTCGCCTTCCTGACCGATGGCGAAGCATGGTCGAGCTCGGCGCTGGCGATCGCGCTCGGCGCCAGCGCGCGCACCGTCCAGCGCGCTCTGGAGCAGCTCTCGGCGCAGGACAAGGTGCAGGCGGTCGGCCGCGGCCGGGCGCGCCGCTGGATGATGCCGCCGGTGACCGGATTCCCGACTGTCTTGTTACTCCCGGGCCCGCTGCCGAGCGATTAAGCATGTCTCCCGAAAGTGGCCTCCGGTTTCGGGAAAGAGACATGCGCGGAACCCTGAGGCATTGTTCAGATCAATGGAGACAACAATGAAACGAGCAGCCGCCGAAATCCTGCGTGAATACGGACCGTTTCCCGGCGCCGAACGCGTCAACGGTGTCACCTATGACGGTAAGAATGTCTGGTTCGCGAGCGACGACAAGCTGAACGCGCTCGATCCCGAAAGCGGCGCGATCGTGCAGTCGATCGATGTCGCCGCGCATGCCGGCACAGCCTTCGACGGCGAGCACCTCTACCAGATCGGAGAGGACCGCATCCACAAGGTCGACCCGAAGACCGGCAAGGTCGTCGCCACCATTCCCGCCCCCGGCAACGGCGGTGATTCAGGCATGGCCTGGGCCGAAGGTTCGCTCTGGGTCGGCGAATACAGGGCCCACAAGATCCATCAGATCGATCCTGAAACCGGCAAGGTGATCCGCACCATCGAATCGAAGCGCGTCGTCACCGGCGTCACCTGGGTCGATGGCGAGCTCTGGCATGCCACTTGGGAAGGCGAGGAAGGCGATCTGCTGCGCATCGATCCCGAGACGGGCGACGTGCTGCAGGAGGTGGCGATGCCCTCTGGCGTGTCGGGGCTGGAATCCGATGGTGGCGGCTGCTTCTTCTGCGGTGGCGGCAGCAGCGGCAAGATCAAGGCCGTGCGCCGCCCCGGATACGATTCCGACAAGTGACAAATGGCCGGATACGAGGCGGCCCGATCAGGCCGCCTCGCGCGCCGGCCGCGTCATGGGCTTGTTGGAGGCCTTCGCGGCGTTCGGCCCGTCGACATGCGCCCAGGCCGGCCGCTCGAACAGGAAGGCGCCGAAGCCGACGCGCTTGACGATGAAGTAGAGCACCACCGGGGTGATCACCGAGACGAGCAATACGGCGAGGCTGAGCATGCCGGTGTCGGTCAGAAGCCCGCTTGCAAGTGCTGCACCGCGGAACAGCGACATCGGGATGGTGAAGGCGACATAGACGACCAGTGAATGTTCGCCGAGCCAGCGCAGCCATTCCATCGAGGCGAATTTCGACAGGAAGCCGCCGGCGACGCACAGCGCCACCGCGCCGGCAACGGCAAGCGCAAGATGCAGCGGCGGCCATGCCGCCAGGCCCATCTGCATACCGACAGGCTGCATGGCGTAACCCGGCGAATAGACGAGCGGGCCGTCGACGAGCGCCCACGTAAGCAGACCTGCAACGGCGATCGCCGGCCGGGCTTGCGTCCATCCCACCAGCCGGAATATCAGCGGCGCCAGGACGAAGCCGAGATAGAAGAACACGAAATAGGCCGCGAACTGCTCAAGGGCGTAGCTGTCGGGCTTCGGCGCCCACATCTGTAGCGCCGCAGCGAGCGGGATGACGATCCAGTGCGGCACGCGAAGCTCGCGCAACACGCGTATCACGACCCCGAACACCGCCAGCATGTAGATGAACCACAGGACGCCGTAGGGCTGGACAACAGCCATTGCGAGGTCATGCAGCATGCCGGCGGGATCGCGGCTGAAGATGCCGATCTTCAGTCCGATCGAGATGATGGCCCACAGCACGTAGAAATAAAGATAGTGGACGACGCGGCGGTCGACATAGCGCCGCCACGGCCGGTCGATCACCTGCGACAGGAACAGGCCCGAGATCAGGAAGAATTCCGGCATGCGAAACGGTGTCGCGAAACCGATGACATAATGCAGGAAGCCGACGCCGCCGGTGTACTCGCCGGTGTTGTAGGCCGAATACATCATCACCACCAGGATGATGGAAAGGCCTTTGGCCGTGTCCACCCACGGCATGCGGTTCGGGTTGCTCATGTGCGATCTCGAGGAAGATTCAACTGCCGCGATTGTAGCGGACCGGCGGATGCCCCGCAGCAACAAGCTTACGATATCGTAAACGGAAACCTTGTTCGGCGCCGGTGTTAACCATCGCCCGACGCTGAAACCGGGGCGGCGGCACGCGTCTCGTGCATAGCCATCGCGACGATCGCACCCGACAGGAAGGTCAGCGCCGCTACGGCCGCGATCGCTGCGGAGAAGCCGAAGAAGTCGGCGATCAGGCCGGCGGACAACGCCCCGATCGCATAGCCGAGGTCGCGCCAGAAGCGGTAGACGCTGAGCGAGCGTGCCCGCCAGGACGGATGCGAGGCATCCGACACCGCCGCGATCAGGCTCGGATAGACCATAGCCGTGCCGAGGCCGAGCAGCAGGCTCGCCAGCAGCCACCAGCCGAAATCGCGCGTCATGGCGGTAGTGAGAAGCCCCGCCGCCTGCACCCACATGCCGGCGACGATCAGTCCCTTGCGGCCCAGCCGATCGCTTAACGGCCCGGTCGCGACCTGGCAGATGCCCCACACCGCCGGATAGACCGCCTTGAGGATGCCGATGCGCTCGACGCCGAGCCCATTGGCGACGAAGAAGAGCGGGAACAGCCCCCAGCTCATGCCGTCGTTCAGGTTGTTCACCAGGCCGGCCTGCGATGCGGCGAATAGGTTGCGGTCGCCGAACGAGGTCAGCATGAAGATTTCGCGGAAGCCGAGCGGTGAAGCCTGCTTGGCATGGTTCGAAAGTTCCAGCCGCACATGCTCGCGCGTGTCGCGTACAAGCAGGATCGACAGCGCCGCACCGAGGACCGCATAGCCGACACCGAGATAGATCGGCACCGGGCGCAGCCCGTAGCGGCTGGCCAGATAGCCGGTGAGGAAAGCGGTGACGCCGACGGCGAGGTAGCCGGCGAACTCGTTGAGGCCGACGGCCAGCCCCCGCGATTTCGGCCCGACCAGGTCGACCTTCATGATCACCGTCATCGACCAGGCTAGCCCCTGGTTGATGCCGAGCAGCGCATTGGCGGCGACGATCCAGCCCCAACTCGGCGCCCAGATGATGATGAACGGCACCGGCAGGCCGAACAGCCAGCCGAGGATCAGCACACGCTTGCGGCCCCAGGTGTCGGCAAGCTGGCCGGAGACGAGGTTGGCGCAGGCTTTGACCACGCCGAAGCTGACGATGAAGGAGGTGACCAAAGTGGTCGAGGCGACACCGAACTCCTCCGCGCCGATCAATGGCACCACGGTCCGCTCGATGCCGACCATGCCGCCCACGAAAGCGTTGATCAGCACCAGCAGCGAAAACTGCTTCCAGTTGGCCTTGAGGCCAAGCGCTACGCCGGGCGCGGCTGCGCTCAAGATTTCGCCCCGGCGTTGACGGCCCGGGTCCGGGCCGCGTCCGGTGGCGGGGGAGGGATATCGGCGGTCATGGCGGCGACGAACTGGTCCTCGTCATCGATGCGGAAGGCCTTGTTGAAGCGCCGCTCGAAGCCGATGGTCGATGTCGGCTTGCCGCTCAGCGAGCGCCCGCAGACCGAGCCCGAATAGGCGCCGGGCAGCACCTCGATATGGTCGGGCAATTCCTTCAGCCGGCGCACGCTGGCATAAAGCGAGCGCGCCCCGTCCTCGGCGCTTGAAGCAAGCTCGGTGCGGCCGAGATCGCCGACCATCAGCGTGTGTCCGGTGAGCACGAACCAGGGCTCGGCCGACCGCGTCCGGTCGGTGACCAAAAGGCTCAGATGCTCCGGCGTGTGGCCCGGGGTATGCATCACCGTCGCCGTCACATTGCCGAGCTCCAGCACCTCGCCGTCCTTCGCGCGCCGGAACGGGAAGCCAGCTTCGGCGCCTTCGAACAGCACGTAGTCGGCGCCGGTCGCCTCCGCGAGCGTTCGCCCTGCCGAGATATGGTCGGCATGGATATGCGTGTCGACGACATAGAGGATGCGCATGCCCGTGGCATCCGCCGCAGCGATATAAGGCGCGATGTCGCCGACGGGATCGACGACCGCCGCGGACGCTTTGCCGCCGCAGCCGAACAGATAGGAGGCGGCGACGGGGTCGGTGTGCAGGAACTGCCTGAGAATCATTGCTTCCTCCGAACGGGCAACCATGCGAGCCGCCCAGCTTGACAGCAGGTCGAAATCGTCATTCAATAATTCTATTGAATGACGATGCGTCGCTGAAAGGTCAAAGTCAATCCGCAATCCGAAGCAGGCGCTTTACGAACAGTTCGCGATCGTCGCCAAGGCGCTCGGTCATCCGTTGCGCCTGGAGATGATCGAGCACCTCGCGCAAGGCGCGCGCAGCGTCGAGGCTCTCGCCGCCAAGCTCGGCCAGCCCGTTGCCAATATCTCGCAGCATTTGCAGGCGCTGCGCCGCGCCGGCGTCGTCTCGGCGGAGCGCGACGGCAAGTTCGTGCACTACGCACTCGTGGATGAGAGCGTGCTCTCAGCTTTTGCGTCGGTGCGGACCGTCGCCGAGCGTCACCTTGCCGAGGTCGACCGCATCGTGCGCGGCTATTTCGACAAGCGCGACGACATGCGGCCGGTTACGCGCGACGAGCTCCGGAAACTGATGCGCGATGGGTTGGTGACGCTGATCGACGTCCGTCCGGCGGACGAGTTCGCGCTTGGCCACGTGCCCGGCGCGATCAACGTCCCGCTAGGACAAGTCAGGGCCTGGTCAGCCGATGCCGCCGCCGGTCGCGAAGTCGTCGCCTACTGCCGCGGCCCGTGGTGCGTGATGTCCTTCGAGGCGGTGGCCGCGCTGCGCTCGCTCGGTTATTCCGCGCGCCGCCTCGAGGACGGCATGCCGGAATGGAAAGCCGCCGGCCTGCCGGTGGAGACGACCGCCTGATATTGCGGCTGGTTAATTGGCCCCGCCTGTCGGGCGCGCCGGCAGATCAACGTGCGTTGGGTTCCGAATGCTGATAGCATCCCTCGAAGCTTCTTTAACCGGGCGGAGGGTCGCCATGTCTGCGCGTTTTTATTCGCTCTTGCTAGCGTTTGTATTGATTGCGCCCAGCGCGTTCTCGGAGACGCTGAAGCTCCCGGACAATCTGACGGGATTCAGTTCTCCTTCAGGGGAGAGCTTTCTTGCCGAGAGCACGGCGAAGGAAGCTTATTTTCCTCTCGCGAGCAACTTTCTCACGCAAAAGACGCAAGCTTATTGCGGCGTGGCCAGCATCGTCATGGTGTTGAATGCGCTTAACGTTCCGGCGCCCGCGGTGCCAGAATATGAACCCTATAGAACGTTCACGCAGGATAATGTCCTGAACGAGCGCACGGAGGCCATTCTTCCTCGCCATGTCCTGGACGAGCAGGGAATGACGCTCGACCAGATCGGGGCCATTGTTTCCACGCAGCCGATCAAGGCCGAGGTCCGCCACGCGTCGGACGCCAGTCCTGAGCAGTTTCGGACCCAGGCCGGCTCCTTCCTTTCCAAGGCCGGACACTTCGTCATCGTCAACTATCTGCGCAAGGCAATGGGCCAGGAAAAGGGCGGGCATATATCCCCGCTCGCCGCTTACGACGAGAAAGCGGACAGGTTCTTGATCCTCGATGTCGCTCGTTACAAATATCCGCCAGTGTGGGTGAAAACGGCCGACCTGTTCGCAGCGATGAACACGGTCGACAGCGACAACGAGAACAAAACCCGCGGATACGTGCTGATATCGTCCCTCCCGGGACAGTAGGTCAAACTGAACGTGCCGCTGCCCGGCAGCTCGTGCGCCCTGGCCGAATTCGGGCCAAGTGTCGACCAGTTCGGGAAACGGGTTCTATCTTTGCCCGCTTGCAAACCTGTATTCCACCTCAATCTGGAGCGGCCCTCCAGTGTCGCCGACGTCGCGCCGCACATCCTCGCGCACGGCGCGTTTGACCTCTTCGGGGAGCGACACAAACACCTGCCCGGCTGACCCCCAGCCTCGCTCGACATGTTCGAAGTACTCCTTGAAGGATGGTACGCCGAAGTGATGAAAAGTGGTGGTCACATCTATGTCGTGAAAGCCGGCATCGACGAAGAGGGCCTGCAGTCGCGCGGCATCGCCCAACGAAAACAATTGGGATGCAGCTGGCGCCAGCGAAGCGGCATGGCGAGCAATGATTGGATGGATTCGGGTATTGTAGGAGCGCTCTGGCACTGTATTGACGGATACAGCAGCACGTCCACCAGGGCGGAGCACGCGGTGGAACTCGGCGAGACCGCGTGCAGGATCCGGGAAAAACATCAGCCCCAAGCTACACAGCACAGTATCGAAGGTCTCGTCAGGGAAGGTGAGCGCTTGACCGTCTTCGATGCATACCGACACGTTCGGAGCGCCGGTCAGACGCTCCCGTGCCCGCGCCGCCATATGCGGCGAAATGTCTGCCGCCACGACATGGCCGTTCGCCCCAACAATGGCGAGAGCCGCCTCAGCCGCCAATCCGGTGCCAGTCGCGACGTCTAGCACACGCTGGCCGGATGCGACATGACCCGCGCTTAGGAGGAAGGGGATGAAGTGCGACGAGACACGCGCAAACGCCCGTTCATAGCCAGCGGCGGCGGCTGCGTCGTATATCAGCTGTGCCACGCTCCTATCCCTCTATCTCACCTTATACCAAACGCTACTTTCCCCGTCAGCCACGAGCAAGGCGGTTTCGTCCCCTTCTGGCGCAATCTACTTATCCCGCAACCGGAAGAATTGATTTCAAATATACGGACCGGCAGCTTCACTTGCGAAAGGCAGCCGGTCCGTAAAAACGCCCGTGCCTGGCTCCAATCAGATCCCTGGATCGTGTAATGTGACGTGACGAGACGTCGGGACCGAGGGTCGGATATGGACGAGGAGGACTTGGCCGAGATCTCAGCCCGATATATTCGCTTCGCCGATACGGAAGCTCGCGGTCGCTCGCCGCTCTACGAGGAGTTGGCTCGGGCAGTCGCCGGGGACCGGGAGGCGCTCGGTTTCCTTTCGACCCTTCCGGACCTAAAGCGGCAACCGAACCTTCTGCTTGCAGCGGTGCGTCACCTGTTCGGCACGCCGACAGGATGGAACGAGTTTCGGAAGGCGCTTCTGGCCAATCCCGACGCTATCCGCTCACTAATGCTCGAGCGCTCGACGCAAACCAACGAGCCGGGAAGGTGCGCCACATTACTCCCCGTCCTGGCGCGTTTGCCGCAGCCACTGGCCCTCCTCGAGGTCGGGACGTCCGCAGGGCTCTGCCTCATGCCCGACCTCTATAGCTACGACTACGGGCGCAAGGTGATCCGTGCACCCGCGATTGCATCGGAGCCGCCTGTCTTCCGATGCTCCGCCAGCGAAACAACGCCATTGCCGACAGCCTTGCCGCAAATCGTCTGGCGGGCGGGATTGGACCTGAGCCCGATTGATGCCTCGGACGCGTCGCAAGTCGCATGGCTTGAGACTCTGGTCTGGCCGGAGCAGACGGCGCGGCTCGCCAATCTGCGGGCGGCCTTAAAGATCGCCTCCACGGTCAAGCCTCGGCTGGTGAAGGGCGACCTGCGCGGAAGCGACCTTGTGCAACTCTGCAACGAAGCGCCAAACGACGCTACACTCGTCATCTTTCACACAGCCGTCCTCGACTATGTCTCCGACCTCGGTGACAGAGAAGCTTTTGCCGAACAGGCGATGCGTCTCTCGCCTTATTGGGTATCGAACGAGTTCCCTCGCGTCTTCCCGTCCTCCGCCACACGCGCCGGAACAAGCTGGCCGCCCGGCCGCTTCCTCCTATCTGCGAACGGCTCCCCTGTAGCTTGGACAGACCCGCATGGCGCCTCGCTCGAATGGATCGCGGAGGAGGCTTAAGGATCCGGCGGATGCGGAGCACTTGCGCCAAGGCTTTCTGAAGGTCCGACCTTCCCGGATAAGCTGGACGTCCGGCCCAAGGCAGACCTTTGACTGGCCCGGCTCCCCGCCTTAAGGCGCCAGTTCTTCCTGAAGCAGCTGGATCAAGCGCCGTGCCGCATCTTTGCCCGCCGCGAGTATGCGATCCGACAGCGCCGTGCCTTCCACGGCTCGCGCCATTTGAAGCGTGCCGATGAGCGTCGCAAAGATAGCCAGCGCTGCGTGTTCCGGGTCATTGCTCTGCGGAAGCGCATCGGCCAACTCGCGCACCAAGGTCAGCAAGCGGTCGGTATAGACCTCACGTGTTTCGGGCGGCTGACGCGTAATCTCCGGCAACAGCGCTGCATTCGCGCAGCCCTTTCCCGGATTGTCTCGGTGCTCGGCCGACAGATACGCCTCTACGGCCATATCCAGGCTGCCGGCGGCCAACGCTTCCCGTATTTGTTGGGCCTGAAGTTCCAGGGCCGCCGCCAGGCTTTCGCGGACCAGCTCCGCCTTGGACTGAAAGTGCGGATAAAAGGCCCCGTTCGTCAGCCCGGCGTCGCTCATGATGGTCGCAAGGCCCGACGCAGCGATGCCGTCGGATCGAAAGCGTTCGGCGGCAACCTCCATGATCCGGCTGCGTGAGGCGTCCTTCCTGCCCTTTTCGTAACGCATGGCTGCCATTCCTTCCTGCTATTGCATTATGAGCGTAATTTGATATTATGAGCATAATTCAACTGACGTGAAAATGCTAGCCCTCAAGAATTTGGAGAACGAAATGAACGCGAATTCCGGAAGAACTGCAATCGTGACCGGAGCCTCCTCCGGCATCGGCCGCGCCAGCGCCGAGGCACTGGCGCGGGCAGGGTTTACCGTCTTTGGGACAAGCCGCCGGCCTGTCGGCAACGGCCCGGACGGGGTGACCATGCTGGTTTGCGACGTGACCGACGACGCGGCGGTCGCCGCGCTCATTTCAACGGTGCTGTCAAAGACCGGCCGGATCGATCTGCTGGTCAACAATGCCGGCGTCGGTCTGCTTGGAGGCGCCGAGGAATCCTCGGTTGTCCAGGTCCAGGCCCTGTTCGACGTCAATTTGTTCGGTGTCATCCGCATGACCAATGCCGTGTTGCCGTCGATGCGGCGGCGTGGCGAAGGCCGCATCGTCAACATCGGCTCGGTATTGGGCCTCGTGCCCGCACCGTATTCAGCCTACTATTCGGCGGTCAAGCACGCGCTCGAGGGCTATTCGGAATCGCTCGACCACGAGGTTCGTGCCTTCAATATTCGTGTCTCGGTCATCGAGCCGGCATTCGTGCGTACCGTCTTCGACCAGAACGGCATCGAGCCGGATTCCCTGTTGAAGGAATACGATCAGGCTCGAACCGGGTTCAAGGCCCTGCTGAGCGATGTGATGCCCAAAGCCGATCGGCCGGAGGTGGTGGCGCAGGTGGTCGTCAGGGCGGCGACCGATGCCCATCCGCGACGGCGCTACACTGCCGGCAAGGCCGCGCGGCAGGTCAGCCTCCTGCGCCGCTTCGCCCCTGCAGGCCTATTCGACAAGAGCTTGCGCAAACAGTTCCGGTTACCGGTCTGAAAAGTTCGGCGAAGGATTTCACGCACATGCGACTTGCAACCACCACACACTTGATCAGGCGGCACGGGACGGAGGTGTCAAGCATGACACATACATTCAGTCGGTCGCCGCACTCATCGGCATCGTTCCAGGACACGCCAACGCGCTCCATCGATGTCGACGGCACGGCATTTGTCTACCGGGAGCTCGGGCCCAAGACGGGCGTGCCTGTGATCCTGCTCAACCATCTCGCTGCCCAGCTGGACAATTTTGATCCGCGCATCATCGACGGCCTCGCCGAGAGCCGGCGGGTGATCGCCTTCGACAACAGAGGCATTGGCGCTTCGGGTGGCAAAACGCCGTCGACCATTGCCGGGATGGCGCGCGATGCGGTCGCCTTCGTCAGGGCTTTGGGGTTCGATGAAGTCGATCTCTTCGGCTTTTCGCTCGGCGGCTTCGTGGCGCAGGAGATTGTGCTGACCGAACCCGGGCTTGTGCGCAAACTGATCCTTGCCGGCACCGGGCCGGCCGGTGGCGACGGCATCGACAAGGTGACGCCGCTGACGATCGTGGACATGATCAAGGGCGCACTGACGTTTCGCGATCCAAAATACTACCTCTTCTTCACGACGACGCCGAATGGGCGCCGCGCCGCCAAGGCCTTCCTGCAACGGCTGACGGAGCGCCATGCGGACCGCGACAAGCCGATATCGCTGGGCGCGTTCGGCGCGCAGCTCAAGGCGATCAAGGCTTACGGACTGCAGGCGTCGCAGGATCTGAGCGCCATCCGCATTCCTGTCTTGGTTGCGAACGGCGATCACGACAGGATGGTGCCGAGCAGCAACACCTTCGATCTCGCCCGGCGCATCTCGGGGGCGCAACTGGTGATCTACAGGGATGCCGGGCATGGCGGGGTCTTCCAGAACCATGCCGACTTCGTCCCGAAAGCCTTGTCCTTCCTCGAGGCCTGACGCCTGTCTCCCCGGGGGCCGCTTGACTGGCCCCGGAACATCAAGAAACATTTTTTGGAAAGTCACTGCCATGAAAGCATTCGTCGTCGACAAATATAACAAAAAGGGCGTGCTCCGCCTGGCCGAGATGCCAGCGCCGGAGATGCGGGACAATGATGTCCTGGTCGAGGTCCATGCCGCTGCGGTGAACCTGCTCGATTCCAAGATCAAAACCGGAGAGTTCAAGCTCATCCTGCCTTATCGCCGGCCCTTCATTCTGGGCCACGACGTTGCTGGGACGGTTATCCGCGTGGGATCGAAAGTCCGCAAGTTCAAACCTGGCGACGATGTCTATGCGCGGGCGCGCGATGGCCGGATCGGCACATTCGCCGAGTTCATCGCCATGGATGAAGCCGACGTGGCGTTGAAACCCAAGAACCTCAGCATGGAGGAGGCGGCTTCGATCCCGTTGGTCGGGCTGACCGCCTGGCAGGCGCTCATCGAAAGGGCAGGTTTGAAGAAAGGGCAGAAGGTCTTCATCCAGGCCGGCTCCGGCGGCGTGGGGACATTCGCCATCCAACTGGCAAAGCATCTCGGCGCGACCGTTGCGACGACGGTCAGCGCGGCAAGCGCTGGTCTGGTCAAGGGTCTCGGCGCCGATGTCGTCGTCGACTACAGGAAAGACGACTTTGAGAAAGTCTTGTCGGGCTACGATGTCGTCTTGAACAGCCAGGACGCCAAGACGCTCGAAAAATCCCTGACTGTGCTGAAACCAGGCGGGAAGCTCATCTCCATCTCCGGCCCGCCGGATCCCGAATTTGCCAGGAAAAAGGGGTTGAACCTGGTGCTGAGGACGCTGCTGCGCCTGCTAAGTCGCGGCATTCGAACCAAGGCCAGGCGCCGCGGCGTGAACTACTCGTTCCTTTTCATGTGGGCGCAGGGTGACCAGTTGAGCAAGATCACCGCTCTTATCGAATCCGGAGCGATCCGCCCGGTCGTCGATCGGGTCTTTCCTTTCGAATCGACCAACGAGGCTCTGGCTTATGTCGAAACAGGGCGAGCCAAGGGCAAGGTCGTCATCAAAGTCAGGTAGCAACCCCTGGTTCTGTTGACGTCAGCATTCAGGGAAACGGCAAAGCTGATCTATATGGCCAGCATTAGGCGCCAGGCGGACCGGCAAAACACGCCGATGGTCGGCCCGCCTGGTCGCAGGCGAGCCGTGGCAGCAGGAGCGCTGCGGAAACCTCAGTCCTTGGCGCGTTCGACGTAGGAGCCGTCGGCGGTCATCACCACCACGCGCGTGCCGGCCGAGATATGCGGCGGCACGGCCGTGCGCACGCCGTTGGAGAGCATGGCCGGCTTGTAGGAGGAAGACGCCGTCTGGCCCTTGGTCACAGGCTCGGTATCGACCACCTCGAACGTGGCGCGCTGCGGCAGCACCAGCGAGATCGGCACGTCGTTGAACTGCGCCAGCTGCACGGCCATGCCTTCCTGCAGATAGGGAGCCATGTCGCCGACCACGCTTTCGGGAGCCACGACCTGGTCGTAGCTTTCCGGATTCATGAAATGGAAGCCCTCGCCGTCAGCGTAGAGGAAGGTGTGCTCGCGCTCCTCGACATAGGCGCGCTCGACCATTTCGGTCGTGCGGTAGCGTTCCGAAACCTTCACCCCATCGCCGATGCGGCGCATGTCGAGCTGGGTCACCGGCGTGCCCTTGCCAGGGTGGATGTTTTCGGCAAAGAGGATGACATAGAGCTTGCCGTCCTTATCGACGACGTTGCCTTTGCGTAAGGAACTGGCGATGACCTTGACCACGGTATTCAATCCTAATCGAGTTTTTCGGCCCGCAAGCATTGATCGCCACAAATCGGCGACGGCGGCCTTCGCCTGCGCCCTAGCGCATCTTGCGCCGAACCGCCAGCCTTCCCGGCGATTTTCCTGCCCATGACCGGCGCTTCGCCCTGGTGGACGCCGCATATCCATGCCGATCGCCGGCCACGGCTGATGGCGCGCAACGCGATTGCAACCGCCCTTCGCGGCTGGTTCGCGGAACGCGATTTCGTCGAGGTGACGACCTCGGCGCTGCAGGTCTCGCCGGGCAACGAGGCGCATCTTTCAGCCTTCGCCACCGAGGCGATCGGGCCGGACGCATCGCGCCGGCCGCTCTATCTCCACACCTCGCCGGAATTCGCCTGCAAGAAGCTGCTCGCCGCCGGCGAGGAGCGCATCTTCAGCCTCGGCGCGGTCTGGCGCAACCGCGAGCGTGGGCCGCTGCACCACCCTGAGTTCACCATGCTCGAATGGTATCGCGTCGGCGACACCTACGAGCGCCTGATGGCCGATTGCGCCGAATTCCTGGCGCTGGCCGCCGAAAAGGCCGGCGCCAAAAGCTTCCGTTTCCGCGGCCGCGAGGCCGATCCTTTCGCCGAGCCGGAACGGCTGAGCGTGGCGGAGGCCTTCACGCGCCATGCCGGCATCGACCTTCTGGCGACCGTGTCAGTCGACGGCAGCACGGACCGTGATGCGCTTCACGAAGCGCTGCTCCGCGCGGGCCTGCGCACCGCGCCCGACGACAACTGGGCCGACCTGTTCAGCCGGGTCATGGTGGAAAAGATCGAACCGGCGCTGGGGCAGGGGCGGGCGACCATCCTCTACGGCTATCCGGTTCCGGAGGCCGCACTTGCCCGGCCGAGCGCCGAGGATCCGCGCGTTGCCGAGCGCTTCGAGCTCTACTGCTGCGGTGTCGAGCTTGCCAACGCCTTCGGCGAGCTGACCGACCCGGCCGAGCAGCGCCGCCGCTTCGTCGCCGAGATGGACGAGAAGGAGCGCGTCTATGGCGAGCGCTATCCGCTGGACGAGGATTTCCTCGCCGCCTTGGCCATCATGCCGCAGGCAAGCGGCTCGGCGCTGGGCTTCGACCGGCTGGTGATGCTCGCGACGGGAGCCGCCAGGATCGACGATGTGATCTGGGCGCCGGTCGCCGAGTAACGCTCCTTCGCGTCGCCGCGGCAAAGCATCCATCACGAACCACGGCGCTTGCCTTGAGATTGCCGCATCCGCCATTGCACAAGCGTCGGCGGAACAATAGATGGTGCGACAGCATCCATGATGGTGCGGCAGGGCCGACCCTACCACGGACCACCCTGACGGACTGTCCTTCCTAACGGACTGCCCTTGTTAAAAGACCGCTTGAACAAACAGGAATAACCGCATGATCGACAAGCCCGACGCAGCGAAATTGACCGATCGCGTCGCGGCGCTCGTCGAGGCTGCCAGGCGCGCCGGCGCCGATGCCGCCGACGCCGTGGCGGTGCGCGGCCGCTCCGCCGGCGTGTCGGTACGGCTGGGCAAGGTCGAGGGTACCGAATCGTCGGAGAGCGAGGATGTCTCGCTGCGCGTCTTCGTCGGCCAGCGTGTGGCCAGCGTCTCGGCCACCGCAGCGTCCGACCCGAAGGCGCTTGCCGAGCGCGCGGTGGCCATGGCCAAAGTCTCGCCGGAAGATCCGTTCCAGGGCCTCGCCGATCCAGCGCTGCTCGCGCGCAAATTGCGTGATCTCGACCTCTTCGACCCGACCGAGGTGTCGGCCGACCAGTTGAAGGAAGCGGCACTTGCCGCGGAAGAAGCCGCATTGGCCGTCAAGGGCGTCACCAATTCGTCCGGCAGCAGCGCGGGCGCTGGCCTGGGTGGCCTGGTGCTCGCCACCTCGCATGGCTTTGTCGGCCAGTATGTCGCCTCGCGTTTCTCGCGCTCGACCAGCGTCATTGCCGGTCAGGGCACGGCGATGGAGCGCGACTATGAATTCTCCTCGCGCCAGCATTTTGCCGATCTCGACGCGCCGCAAGACATCGGCCGCAAGGCCGGCGAGCGTGCTGTGCGCCGCCTCGGCGCCCGCAAGGCGGCGACCGGCCCGGTCGACGTGGTGTTCGATCCGCGTGTGGCGCGCGGCATCGCCGGCCATCTCGCCGGTGCCATCAACGGCGCCGCGGTCGCCCGAAAAACCAGCTTCCTGCGCGACATGATGGGCAAGCAAGTGGCTTCGGCCGCCATCACCGTCACCGACGATCCCCTGCGGCGGCGTGGCCAGGCCTCGCGCCCCTTCGACGGCGAAGGCATCGAGGGCGAGAAGCTGCTGATGGTCGAGAATGGCGTCTTGAACCACTGGTTCCTGTCGACCTCGGCCGCGCGCGAGCTCGGCCTCATCACCAATGGACGCGGTTCGCGCAGCGGCTCGTCCGTTTCGCCGTCCTCGACCAACCTCGCCATCGAGCCGGGCGAGCGTTCGCCGGAAGATTTGATCGCATCGCTGAAGCGCGGCTTCTTCGTCACCGAAGTGTTCGGCCAGGGCGTCGACATGGTGACCGGTGAATATAGCCGCGGCGCCTCCGGCTACTGGATCGAGAATGGTGCGCTGGCCTATCCGGTGGCCGAAGTGACGATCGCCTCGAATCTGAAGACCATGTTCCTCAACATGGTGCCGGCGAGCGACCTCGACCGCAATTTCGGCACAGCGGCGCCGACGCTCCTGATCGAGGGGATGACCCTTGCCGGCGCTTGACCAACTGACGTCGAGCGAGGCCCGCGAGGATCTCGCCCTGCTGCGCGATGCCGCCAGCGAGGCTGGCGTCATCGCCATGAGCTATTTCGGCAACAACCCGCAGGTGTGGATGAAGGGCGGTACCTCGCCGGTGAGCGAGGCCGACCATGCGGCGGACGCTTATTTGCGCGAGACCTTGCTCAGGGCGCGTCCGGATTATGGCTGGCTGTCGGAGGAGACCGCCGACGATCATGCCAGGCTGTCGGCCCGTCGCACCTTCGTTGTCGACCCGATCGACGGCACGCGCGGCTTCCTCGATGGCCTGCATTCCTGGTGCGTCAGCGTCGCCGTGGTCGAGGACGGCCGCTCTCTCGCCGGCGTGCTCGAATGCCCGGCCAAGCGCGAGACCTATTGGGCGCTGCCGGGCGAGGGAGCCTATCTCAACGACAAGCGCATCCATGTGCGCCAGCTTGGGCAGAACGTCGATATCGGCGGGCCCAAGCCGCTTGTCGACTTGATGCCGCAAGCCTGGCAGGACAGGCTGCGCCGGACGGCTTACATCCCCTCGCTTGCCTATCGGCTGGCGATGATTGCCGCCGGCAAGCTCGACGCGACCTTCGTCAAGCCGAGCGCGCATGACTGGGACATCGCCGCCGCCGATCTGATCCTCACCGAGGCCGGCGGCGCGTTGCTCGACCGCGCCGGCAAGCCGCCGCGCTATGCCGGCGAGGTGATCAACCACGGCGCGCTCGCCGCCGGCAGCGGCGAACTGCTCGGCGTGCTTGCCGGCATCATTGCCGGGCTTGACCAAGGGTGAGTCGGTCCACAGTTTCAAAACCGGCTGCTTTGGTCTAAACGTTTCACAAAACTCATCAATATTCGAGGATCGGCATGGCCGTGGAAGACGGAAAGAAGCAGCTTTTGCACCTGGTGTTCGGCGGCGAGCTGAAAAAGCTGGGTGGAACCGAGTTCCGTGATCTCGACGCCCTCGACATTGTCGGCATCTATCCCGACTATCAAACTGCGCTTGGTGTCTGGAAAGCCAAGGCGCAGGCCAGTGTCGACAATGCCCATATGCGCTATTTCGTTGT
Source organism: Mesorhizobium sp. WSM4832 (assembly GCF_055811115.1). Lineage (NCBI taxonomy): Bacteria > Pseudomonadati > Pseudomonadota > Alphaproteobacteria > Hyphomicrobiales > Phyllobacteriaceae > Mesorhizobium > Mesorhizobium sp. WSM4832. Next base: position 101,251 of record NZ_JBVVQH010000012.1, read on the forward strand.
TCATCTGCACCGTTTGCTCGACCCAGAATCGAAGGTCGGCGGTTGACGTCGATGGAGCATGAAGCGGTGAAAGGGGCGACCAGGCGGCGCGCCGCCAGACGCGGTGGAACGCGCACGCTGTGGCGGCGCATCCGCGAGCCGTTGGCGCAGTCGAGTTTCGTCAAGAACTTCATCGCCAACCTGTTCGCCTGGTTCCTGCGGCTGATTCGCCTTACCAGCCCGCTGGTCGAAGGCTCGACCCAGGTAGCCGGCGGCGCTTATGCGCATCTTGAACCCGGCATCATCGCGCTGTGGCACGGCCAGCATCTTCTGACCCCTGCTTACTACCCCAAGGGCCGGCCGCTGGTCGCCATGGTTTCGCGCAGCGCCGACGCCGAGCTCCAGGCGCTGATGATCGGGAAATTCGGCATCGAGGCGGTGCGCGGCTCCGGCGGCCGCAACCATTCCAGGCATCTCGACAAGGGCGGCGCCAAGGCCTTGATCGCGCTCAAGAAGTCGCTCACCAACGGCAAGAATGTCGCCATGGTCGCCGACATACCCAACGGCAAGCCGCGCGACGCCGGGCTTGGCATCGTTCTTCTGGCAAGGCTTTCCGGCCGGCCGATCCTGCCCTCCGCCATCGCCACCAGCCGCCGCAAGGTGCTTGAGAACAGCTGGGACAAGACGACCATCAACCTGCCTTTCGGCCGCTCCGCGGTCATCGTCGGCCCGCCGGTCTTCGTGCCGGCCGACGCCGACGATGCCGAGATGGAGCGCAAGCGCCAGGAGGTCACCGCCTCGCTCAACGCCGCGACGGCTGAGGCCTATCGCCTCGTGGATGGCGCCAAATGAGCGAGCGCTGGGCGCGTGCTGCCCTCACGGCTTACCGCTATGCGGGGGCGGTCGCCTATCCGCTGATCGGACCCTATGTCGCCTGGCGCGCCTCGCGCGGCAAGGAGGACCGGGTCCGCCGCCGTGAGCGTTATGGCGTAGCCGGCCGTCCTCGGCCGGAAGGGCCGGTGATCTGGATCCATGCCGCAAGCGTCGGCGAGACGATCGCGGTTGTGCCGCTGGTCGAGAGCATCCTCGACTATGGCGTCAACATCGTCTTGACCACAGGCACCGTGACTTCGGCCAAGGTCGCCGACGAGCGCCTCGGCGACCGCATCATCCACCAGTATGTGCCGCTCGATCTCAAGCCCGCGGTAAGCCGCTTCCTCGATCACTGGCGGCCGGAACTGGCGATCATCGCCGAATCGGAAATCTGGCCGATGACCATCCTGGAACTTGGCGCCCGCAATGTGCCGCAGGTTCTGGTCAACGGCCGGCTCTCGGACCGCTCCTTCACCTCGTGGAAGAAGCGCGCCGGCGTTGCCGAGGCGCTGTTCGAGAACCTTGCCCACGTCATCGCCCAGTCGGATGTCGACGGCGAACGGTTTCGCGCGCTCGGTGCCCGGCCGGTCACCGTCTCCGGCAACCTCAAGGTCGACACCAACCCGCCGCCGGTCGACGAGCGGACGCTGGCCACGCTGCAGCGCCAGATCGGCAATCGCCCGACCTGGGCGGCGATCTCGACCCATGACGGCGAGGAGGTCGTCGCCGCAGAGGTCCATGCCAGCCTGCACAGGCGCCATCATGGGCTTTTGACCATCATCGTGCCGCGCCACCCCGACCGCGCCGACGCGCTTGCCGCGCAAATTTCGGGCATGGGGCTGACGGTCGCGAGGCGCAGCAAGGGCGACCGCATCTCGCCCGACACCGATATCCTGCTCGGCGACACGATCGGCGAGATGGGCCTTTACCTGCGGCTGACCGAGATCGCTTTCGTCGGCCGCTCGCTGACCTCGCAAGGCGGCCAGAACCCGCTCGAGCCGGCGATGCTTGAAACCGCCGTGCTTGCCGGCCGCAACGTGCAGAATTTCCGCGAGGCCTATCAGCGCCTGCTCGACAGCGGCGGCGCCAAGCTGGTGCGTGACCGCGACATGCTGGCCGGCGCCGTCAATTTCCTTTTGACCAACGAAGTGGCGCGCCACGAAATGATGGCGGCCGGTGCTGCCACCGTCGACGAGATGCGCGGCGCGCTTGCCCGCACGCTGAAATCGCTGGAGCCCTACATCCAGCCGCTGGTTGTCAAGGCGCGCCTGAAAGGCGCGAACGGGCGCTAGAGTATGACCCCAAAAATCGAATCCGATTTTTGGAAAGGATCATGCGCAAAACCAAATTGCGTGGAACCCACGCAATGACCAGCGAAGCGCCCCCGTTCTGGTGGGAAAAGCCGGACTGGCGCGTGCTGGCGCTGTCGCCGGCCTCGGCGGTCTACGGGCTGGTCGCCGGCCGCCGTATGCGCCACGCGCCGCGCGAGAAGGTCGCGGCGCCCGTGCTTTGCGTCGGCAACCTTACGGTCGGCGGCAGCGGCAAGACACCGGTCGCCATCGCCTTGGCCAAACAGGCCAAGCGCATGCAGCTCACGCCCGGCTTTCTGTCGCGCGGTCATGGCGGTTCGTTCGCCAAGCCGCATGTCGTCGATGCGCATCACGACGCCGCCAAGCATGTCGGCGACGAGCCGCTGCTCCTGGCCGAACATGCGCCGGTCGCGGTGACGGCGAACCGCGCCGCCGGCGCGAAGCTGCTCATCGAGGAACATGGCTGCGACTTCCTGATCATGGATGACGGCTTCCAGTCGGCGCGCGTCCATATCGACTATGCGCTGGTCGTGGTCGACGCCCGCTTCGGCGTCGGCAACGGCCGCGTCATCCCGGGCGGACCGCTGCGCGCCAAAATCGTCGATCAACTGGTCTTCACCAGCGGCTTGCTGAAGATGGGCGAGGGGACGGCCGCCGACAGCGTCGTGCGCCAGGCGGCGCGCGCCGGCCGGCCGATCTTCCTGGCGCATGTCGAGCCGGCGGACCCGTCGCGCTTTGCCGGGGGCCGCTTCCTTGCCTTCGCGGGTATCGGCCATCCGGAGAAATTCTTCGACACGGTGCGCGCGACGGGCGGTGAAGTCGCGCTTTCGCGCGCTTTTCCGGATCATCATCTCTACGCCCAGGACGAGCTTGCCGACCTGCTGGCGCTCGCCCGGCAGGAGGGGCTGCGCCTCGTCACCACGGCAAAGGACGCCGCGCGGCTGCGCCATGGCGAGACCCCCGCCGGTTTCCTCGATCAATTGGACGTGCTCGATATCGAGGCCGTGTTCGAGCTCGACCATGTGCCCGAACGCATCATCGACGAGACGCTCGACGCCTGGCGTCTGCGCAAGATGCGGGGCTGAGGTTCAGGTGCCGGCTTGTCCGGCGCGTGCCGTCAATTGCCGTTCAGAAGCTGGCGGAAGTAGCGGACTGTCTCGCCGAGCCCATCTTGGAGGGCAACGCGAGGGGACCAGTCCAACGTCGATCGTGCCAGGCTTATGTCTGGTTGGCGCTGGCGAGGATCGTCCTGCGGCAGGGCCTTGAACTCGATCTTGGATTTGCCGCCGACAACGCGCAACACAAGTTCGGCCAGTTCCAATATCGTGACTTCCGTCGGGTTTCCGATGTTGACAGGCCCCGTGAAATCGTCGGGCGTCGCCATCATCCGGACCATCGCATCCACGAGGTCGTCAACGTAGCAGAAGCTTCGCGTGTGGCATCCGTCGCCGTAGATGGTTATGGGATCGTTCCGCAACGCTTGGACGATGAAATTGCTGACCACGCGCCCATCCGACGGGTGCATGCGAGGCCCATACGTATTGAATATGCGCACCACCTTGATCGGCAGCTTCGACCGGCGTCGATAGTCGAAGAACAGCGCTTCGGCGCATCTCTTGCCTTCATCGTAACAACTGCGGGGGCCTATCGGGTTGACATGGCCCCAATAGGCCTCGGTCTGGGGATGGATTTCCGGATCGCCGTAAACCTCGGACGTCGACGCCTGAAGAATTCTCGCCCGCGAAGCGCATGCGAGATCGAGCATGTTGATCGCGCCATAGACGCAAGCCTTGGTCGTCTCGATCGGAATGCGCTGATAGTGAACGGGCGAGGCCGGGCAAGCGAGGTTGAAAATCTCATCGGCCTCGACCTCGAGGGGCGCGGTGACGTCGTGCCTCAGCAGCCTGAACCGCGCATCGTCCGAGAGGTGACGGATGTTTTCATCCGAGCCGGTCGAGAAATTGTCGAGACATATTACTTCTCGGCCTTTTGCCAGCAACAGGTCGCATAGATGCGAGCCTATGAAGCCGGCGCCCCCGGTCACAAGAACCTTCACAGCAATCCCCCAAACCCACCGCTTCGTCTATAGCCGCAGATTCGCGAACATGTCACCTGCATCCGACAAAGCCCGTTCGCCGCCGCGTATCGATCGTATCTGATATTTGGCTGCGAACTTGCAAGGCTTTCAAGGAGGGCGGCGCCTGGGCCTTAGCGGCGCCGCATCGCCTCCAGGATCGCCTCGTCGCGCTCGACGTTGAGCTTGCTTTCGAAGTCGAAATGCCAATCCCTTTCGCGCAACGCGGAAGTCGAGGCGTCGCCGCGCCGGATTTTCTGGTCGAGGTCGGCAAGCGATCGCGACCAATAGTGATTGATCCTCAATATATCGAGCTTGGGGGGCATGCCGGGCACGATGGTTCGTCGATGGGGGTCCATCCCTTCACCGGACAGGAATTTCGACTGATGGACGCCCGGCTTGTAGACCATGCGAGGGTTGAGGATTGTCTTGACCGTCGTGATGTCCGGCCCGGCTCGCATCATATAGGCCTCGACCACCGGCCGTTCTGGTCGCTCGACATGGCCGGAGGAGCCATAGAACGCTTGCCAGACGCAAACGCCCGGCAGGTCGCTATAGTCCCTGAGAACCGAGGGCACGTCACGTCCGTCGGGCGCGAAAAGAAACTCATCGATGTCGAAGAATCCGATCCACAACGCTTCACGCCAGCGCCTGCGGATGCAGTCCCTATAAGCCGACAACTGCCCCACCGGCCGCGGCCAGTCGACAAGCGTAACCAACCCTTCCCGGATGAACGGTTCCAGCACCGCCTTGAAGTCGTCGGTCGAGAAGTTGTTGTAGAGATAGAAGTGTTCAAATCCCACATTCTGGTGGAACCTGATCCATTCGGCCAGGAACGGCGCTTCCTCGCGGAAGATGGCGCAGGCCGTCAGCTTGAATCGGGGCGCCCTCGACACCGCCCGCTCGCGCAATCTTGCACGGATGGTGAGCGGCATTCGAACGACGGCCTTGAAAGATTTCTTTAGTCTTTTCAATGCGATACCCTAGGCACGATCGACGTTGGCTGCCACCGCCCCATGAGTTCGCATGGCCTATCCCCGCTTGCGCAAGTCCGGGTGCATCTCGATCTCGCGGGCAAGCGAGACTGCCGCGTTCACATATGGCTCCTGCCGGGCGACGCTCCAATATTTGAGCTCGTCGAGCGGAATGTTCTCGCCGGTCACCGCGCAGCGCACGAACGAGCCTGGACTGGTGACCTGGAAGTCGCCGTCGAGATAGCGGATACGAGCTTCCCTGCCGCCTGGGCCTTCGAAACGGTTCATCATGAAAGGACGCTTGAGTTCATCGCGTTTCAATCGCCACAAATCGCAAGCAACGTCAAGCTTGACGCAATGCTCATCCAGTATGGCTGGAGCGGCAAATTGGTTCCCGGGAGCCCGGCATGGACATCACCCCGACCCGCTTGAACACGCTGATCAACGAGGCGCTCACCCCGCAGGCGGTGCCGTCGCCCAAGGCCGATCCGGCGACCGCCGCGCTGGTCAAGGCGCTCCTGCAGCCGCCGGCGCCATCCACGGTGCAATTCGCGGCCCAGGCGCTGCAAAGCGCGCTGCCGCCCGCGGCCGCTCAACCGTCGCAACGGCTATCCTCCTCCGAGATCGAGGACGCTTACCGCGCTGTCATGGAGCCCGACGCCGCCACGGACGATGCGCCGGCAAGATCCTCGACGGGTAGGGGAGCGACTGACCCCGATCAGGCTCCGCGCGGCTTTGCCCCGTTGCAGGCAGCAGTCACCGACAACACGCCCAGCCTGGCAGCGGCGCCGGCATTGTCCACATTTTCGCCGGCCGTCGCTTCCGCCGCGGTGCTGGTCGCTGCCAACGCCAACGCGCCTCAGCCGCGGGGTGCCGCCAGCCGTCCGTCAGGCCATGCTCCACGATCCGATTCGGTCCCGGTGTCGCTGTGGGCGATATCGGTCGTCACGGCCGTCGTCTCGGCCGCGACCACCACGATTGTGCTGCTGTTGCTTCGCTAAGTCCGCTCAGTCGTCGTCCTGCAGGAAGGCCTCGAGCTTTTCCGGGGCCAATCCTGCCTGGTCGGCAATGCGCCGGGCGAGGTCTGCGGCCGCCGCGCGCGGCCTGCCGACCGGACGATCGAGCCAATAGGACACCGGGTTGAGCACAGCGCGCTCGTCGACAGCGACGATGCGTCCGGACTTCATCTGGCCCTTGGTCAGCGGCGGCCGGGCCAGCGCGATGCCGAGACCATGCGCCGCCGCGTCGAGCACCAGGTTGTAGTCCTCGAAGCGTCGGTCCTGCGGGCGCGGACGGTAGTCCATGTCCTGCGCGGCTAACCAGGCGCGCCAGCCGGACGCGTCGGAATCGTTGATCAGCGGGAATTTCAGCAGCCGGGCAGGGTCGCCGCGTCCGATCTCCTCCGCCAGCTCCGGCGAGGCGATCGGGAAGATATGCTCCTCGAAAAGCTGCACCGACACACGGCCCGGAATGCGGCCGCGCCCGCAGCGCACCGAAAGATCGATGCCTTCGTCGGCGAGATCGGCCTGGCGGTTGTCGACATCGAGCACGATGCGCAGCCGCGTGGGATGGTTCTCCAAAGCGGCCATGCGCGGCATCAGCCACAACCCGCTGACCGACGGAATCGAGGCCAGCCGGACCACGGCAGTGCCGCGCGGCTCGACCCAGCGGTCGGAATTGACCGAGATCAGCGCGAAGGCTTCGGCAGTCCTCAGATGCAGCCGATTGCCTTCGATGGTCAGCGTCACGCCGCGCGCATTGCGCTCGAACACTTTCAGCCCCAGCCAGCCTTCCAGCTTGGCGATCTGGCGGCTCACCGCGCCATGGGTGAGGTTGAGTTTTTCAGCCGCCGCGGAAAAACTCCCGGTCCGCGCCGCGGCATCGAAGGCGCGCAAGGTCTCCAACGGCAGTATCTGGTCCGAGCTGTGATCCATGCTCACAGCTGACCCTCGAATTGCTCGTTTGTCAATTGGCGGATGATGGCGTTTTCTGCATCCATGACACAGAAAGACGAGGCTACGGTAATGAGCGCTTACACCGGCACATTGAATGAGACACAGCGCATGGACACCGCCGCCATTATCGCGGTGACGCTGACGGTCATCGGCTGGGCCTCTGCTTTTCCGGCGATCCGCGCCGGCCTTGCCGCCTTCCAGCCGCTGGAACTCGGCGCGCTGCGCTTTGGCATCGCTGCGGTCCCGGCTGCCGTCTTCCTGGCGATCAAGCGCCCGGCGCTGCCCAGGATCGACGAGCTATGGCGCTTCGCCTTCGGCGGCGCCATCTTCGTCGCGCTCTACACCGCCATGCTCAATTTCGGCGAGCTCACCGTCTCGGCGGGTGCGGCCGGCTTCATCATCAATGTCAGCCCGATCTTCACCGCCATCATGGCGATGGCGCTGCTTGGCGAGCGATTCTCGCGTCTGGCCTGGCTCGGCACCGTGATTTCCTTCACCGGCATCGGCATCATCGCGGTCGCCGACGGGCACGGCCTGCATTTCAATGCCGGCGCGCTGCTGGTGCTGGGCTCCGCGCTCTGCTCCGCCGTCAACACCATCGTCCAGAAGCCGCTCTTCGCCCGCCATCATCCGCTGACGATCTCGGCATCCAACATGGTGCTCGGCGCGCTCTGCCTGTCGCCCTTCCTGCCGGAAGCGTTTTCACAGGCGGCAGTCGCCAACACTGCCGGCCTTGGCGCCGTCATCTATCTTGGCATCGTGCCGAGCCTGATCGCCTACGCTGCCTGGGCAACCGCGCTCTCCCGCCTGCCTGCCGCGCGCGCCTCGAACTTCCTCTACCTCGTCTCGCCGACCTCCGCCCTGATCGGCTTCTTCTGGCTTGGCGAAGTGCCGACGCTGCTCGGCATAATCGGCGGCGCGCTGGCGCTGGGCGGCGTCATCGTGGTGAATTTAAAGCGGTGAGTCAGTGGATTGACGTCGTTTCCTGACTCAAGAAAGAGCCGCTTCGAGCGGCTCTTTTCTTGCCCCCTCATCCGGCCGCTACGCGGCCACCTTCTCCCCGCCAGGGAGAAGAGGTTGGCGCCGGCGCTGAAAGTCTCCTCTCCCCACCGGGGAAAGGTCAGCCGAGCGAAGCGGAGGCTGGGTGAGGGGCCTTTGGCTCACCTTCGCCCAAACAACCTTTCAATGTCGGCGAGCTTGAGCTCGATATAGGTCGGACGGCCATGGTTGCAGGTACCGGAGCCCGGCGTCGCCTCCATCTGGCGCAGCAGCGCGTTCATTTCCTCGGCCTTGAGCAGCCGGCCCGAGCGGACGGAACCATGGCAGGCCATCGTCGCGGCTATTCTGTCCAGTCGCTCCTTCAGCGTCTCGATTGTATCGTTGTCGGCGATCTCGTCCGCAAGGTCGCGCACAAGCTGCTGCACATTGGTTTCGCCGAGCATCGAGGGCGTCTCGCGCACGGCGACCGCGCCTGGTCCGAAGCGCTCCAGGCCGAGGCCGAATTTGGCCAGCATTTCGGAATGAATCGCCAGCCGCTCGGCATCCTCTTCCGGCAAGTCGACGATCTCGGGCAGTAGAAGCATCTGCGAGGGCACCGCGCGCGAATGCAGCGCGTTCTTCAGCGCTTCATAGACCAGCCGCTCATGCGCGGCGTGCTGGTCGACGATGACGAGCGAATCCCTGGTCTGCGCGACGATGTAGTTCTCATGCACCTGCGCGCGCGCCGCGCCCAGCGCCATGCCGAGCAGCGCCTCGGCCGGCTCGGCCATGCCGGCGCGGGCATCGGCGCTGGCGAGCGGTCCGGTGTCGAAGGCGGCCTGCTCGTTTTCGGCGAAACCATTGGCTCGCGATCGGGTCTCGCCATATCCCATGTCCAGTGGCCGCTGCGGCGAATGTGCCAAATCCGAACCGCGGTCGAAACCGCTGGAGCCGGAAGCACGGTAGGCCGCCTCATAGCTGCGGTGGCCGTTGGCCGGGCCGGGATGCGAATAGGGCGCCGCACCCGGCCGGAACGCCGCCATCATGCCGGCGGCACCCGTGGTCGCCGCACGGATTCCGGCGTCGGCCAGCGCCTCGCGGATGGCGCCGACGATCAGCCCGCGCACCAGCCCGGGATCGCGAAAGCGCACGTCGGCCTTGGCGGGATGCACATTGACGTCGACCGTCGAAGGATCGAGCGACAGGAAGAGCACCGTCACCGCATGCCGGTCGCGCGGCAAAACGTCGGCGAAGGCGCCGCGGATCGCGCCGGCGATCAGCTTGTCGCGCACCGGCCGGCCATTGACATAGGCATATTGCTGCAGCGCGTTGGCCCGTGTGTAGGACGGGATCGAGACGTGGCCGGCAAGATGCACGCCGTCGCGCATGGCATCGATGGCAATGGCGTTGTCGGGGAAGTCCTTGCCCATCACCTGCGCGACACGCGCCAGCCGGCCCTCCGGCGTGTCATTGGTCGCCGGCAATTCCAGCGTCGAGCGGTCGGGGCCGGCAAGCGTGAAGCGCACGGCGGGGAAGGCGATCGCAATCCGCTTCACCACGTCGCTCGTGGCCGAGCTTTCGGCACGCTCGCCCTTCATGAATTTGAGCCTGGCCGGCGTGGCGAAGAAGAGGTCGCGCACCTCGACCGTGGTGCCGCGGTTGGCCGCCGCCGGTTTCACCGCCGAGACGCGGCCGCCTTCGATGCCGATCTCGGCCGCGCTGTCGCCGCTTGCCGTGCGCGAGCGGATCGACAGCCGCGCGACGGAACCGATCGAAGGCAGGGCCTCGCCGCGAAAGCCCAGCGAGCGGATGTCATGGATATTGTCGGAAAGCTTCGACGTGCAGTGACGCGCAATCGCCAATGCCAGTTCGCGCTCAGCGATGCCCGAACCGTCATCCGTGACGCGGATAAGGTTCAGCCCGCCGCCCGCCGTGACGACTTCGATGCGCGACGCACCGGCATCGAGCGCGTTCTCGACCAACTCCTTCACCACGCTCGCCGGACGCTCGATAACCTCGCCGGCGGCGATCTGGTTGATCATCGTTTCGGAAAGCTGGCGGATGGGCATGCGGCGATTATAGGCGGATTCGAGCGGCGGAGGGGAGGGCCAACTTCATGCCTGTGCAACCAGCCAGTCCCTGACCTTGCGGGCGTTGTCGCTGAGATCGCGGTTCTTTGGCCAGATGACGTGGAATCCAATACCGGTTCTCATCACATGATCGGTCACCGGCACAAGCAATCCTGATGCCACCAGACGCTCTACCAGGTGCCGCCAGCCGAGCGAGATGCCTTGCCCCTCCATCACCGCCTGGATCACCAGGGCATAGTCGTTGATGCGCAACCCGCGCTCGGCGTTGCGCAGGCTGGTTCCGGCCGACGCGAACCATTCGTCCCAGTTCGGCGCCTCGCGATAGGGCTCCTCGAGATGGATCAGCCGGTGCGTGGCCAGTTCCTCGACCGTCTTCGGCTTGCCGAATTTGGCGAGATAGTTGGGGCCTGCGACTGGGAAGATCTCTTCGTCGGACAGCGACAGCGAGTGATAGTCCGGCCAGTCGCGCGGCACGCCGCCGCGCACGCCGAGCGGAATGCCCTCGGCGATGATGTCGAGGTCGCGGTCGGCGGTCTGGATGCGCAGGTCGATGCCCGGCAGTTGGTCGCGGAACTGCTGCAGGCGCGGCATCATCCAGAACGAGCCGAAGGCGGTCGAGGCGGCAAGCGTCACGTGCCCGCCGGTCGCCTGCAGGCGAAGGTCCTCCGCCGACTTGCGGATATGCGACAGGCCCAGCGACACGTCGGCATGGAAGCGCTCGCCGGCCTCCGTCAAAAGCACCTGGCGGTGGCGGCGCAGGAACAGCTTCGCGCCGAGCTGCTCCTCCAGACCGCGCACCGCGTAGGAGACAGCGGCCTGCGTCATGCCGAGTTCCCGCCCGGCGGCGGTGAAGCTGGACAGCCGGCCCGCGGCCTCGAAGACGATCAGGCTGCCGGCCGAAGGCAGGAGGTGGCGCAGGCTTCGCATAAGCACAGCTTATACTGAAGATCAGGATTTTCCAGCGTCACAGCCACATTTAGCGTCGCTAACGTGGATGGCGGGAAGAAGGAGGATCCATGAACGCACCGGCCGTTGAATTGACCGAACAGACCCACCGCCGTGGCGGTGGCCGTCTTGGCCGCAAGGCGCTCAGAAGCGCGCCGATCGCGTCATTCCCGACACTTGTCCGGCAGATTCCCGTCTACGAGATCGTGCCCGACGAGGCGGTGGAATTGATCCACGAGGAATCGCTCAAGATCCTCGAGGAGGTGGGGTGCGAATTCCGTGACGACGGGGCGATCGAGCTCTGGAAAGCGGCCGGGGCCGATGTCAGGCAGACGCGTGTCCGCATCGACCGCGCGCTGCTGATGGAACTCGTCTCGAAGGTCCCGGCGGAATTCACGCTCAATGCGCGCAACCCCGAGCGCACCGTGCGCGTCGGCGGCAAGAACTCGATCTTCGTGCCGATGTATGGCGCGCCATACATCCGCGACCTCGACAACAAGCGGCGCTACGGCTCGCTCGCCGACCTCAACAATTTCCACAAGATGGCCTATATGGCGCCGGCGCTGCATTCCTCGAGCTCGGTCATCTGTGAGCCAATGGAAATCGCCGTGCCGAAGCGGCACCTGCACATCATCCATTCGGCGCTAAAACATTCCGACAAGCCGTTCATGGGCATCGTGACGTCGAAGGAGCGCGCCGAAGATACGATGGCGATGGCTGCAATCGTCTTCGGCGAGGAGTTCGTGCGCGACAACCCGGTGCTTGTGGCGATCACCAACTGCAATTCGCCGCTGGTCTGGGACGCCACCATGATCGACGCCATGCGGGTCTATGCGAGCCACAACCAGCCGCTGATCCTGGCGCCCTTCGCGCTCTGCGGCGCATCGACTTCCGCCTCCGCCGTCGGCGCGGTGGCGCAGGTCAACGCCGAGGCGCTTGCCGGCGTGGCACTGACCCAGCTCATCCGCCCAGGCTCGCCGCAGCTCTACGGCCAGTTCATGGTGACGGTCGACATGAAGACCGGCGCCCCGATGGGCGGCACGCCGGAGGCAGCCCAGATGATGTATCTGATGGGCGCGCTGGCCAGGAAATACAAGCTGCCCTGGCGCACCTCCGGCTTCCATGTCGGCTCGAAGCTCAACGACGCCCAGGCCGGCTACGAAGCGAACATGCTGATGCATGCCGCGATCCTTTCCGGCGCCAACTACATCTGGCATTCCGCCGGCTGGCTGGAAGCGGGCCTCACCTGCGGCTATTCGAAATTCGCCACCGACTGCGAGCAATTGGTCGGCTGGTACAAATATGCCGGCGGCGTGCCCTTCGACGATTTCAAGGAAGCGATGGCGGCGATCCGCGAGGTCGGTCCGCAAGGACATTTCCTCGGCACGCAGCATACGCTCGAGCACTTCGAGAGCGCCTTCTTCATGCCCAACATCATGGACTTCAACTCCTTCGAGCAATGGAACGCCGAAGGCGCGAAGGACCACGACACGCGCGGCCGCGAAAAGGCGCGCAACATGCTTGCCGATTACCAGGAGCCGAAGCTCGACGAGGGCGTTGCCGAGGGTCTCGCGGATTTGATCGCGCGGCGTGAGGAAAAGCTGCCGGACAGCGTTAGTTGATAAACTGCAGCCTAAGGTGAAGCCAAAACGGGCGAAGACCCGATCAGATCAATGGGAGAATGAGAATGACACTTTTCAGAAGCAACGGCGACCGGGTCCCGGCCGCTATCGAGGCGATGGCCGAGGAGGCGCGCGCGGGCCGCGTCGACCGGCGCGAATTCCTGGCTTTGGCCAGCGCCTTCGGTGCATCGACGGCTTTCGCCTATGGCATGATCGGTCTTGCCGCTCCGACCAAGGCGCTCGCCGACGAGCCGAAGAAGGGCGGAACGCTGCATGTCGCGATGTCGGTCAAGGCGCAGAAGGATCCGCGCACCTATGACTGGACGGAGATGGCGAACGTCACCCGCACCTGGCTGGAGCCGCTGGTGCGCTATACGCACCAGTTCACTTTCGAGCCTGTCCTGCTCGAAAGCTGGGACGTCAATGACGACGCCACCGAATACACGCTGCATCTGCGCAAAGGCGTCACCTGGAACAATGGCGATGCCTTCAACGCCGACGACGTGGTCGCCAACCTGAACCGCTGGTGCGAGAAGGGCGCTTCCGGCAATTCCATGGCCGCCCGCGTCGGCGCGCTGATCGACACCAAGACCGGCAAGGCGAGGGATGGCGCGATCACCAAGGTCGACGACCACACGGTCAAGCTGAAGCTCAACGAAGCCGATATCGCCATCATACCGGGCTTCACTGATTATCCGGCGCTGGTCGTGCACCGCGACTTCGACAAGGACGGCGCCGATCCGATCAAGAAGCCGGTCGGCACCGGCGCTTTCGAGCTGGTCTCCTATTCAGTCGGATCGAAGGCGATCGTCAAGCGTCGCGAGAACGGCAAGTGGTGGGGTGGCGAAGCCCCGCTCGACGGCGTCGAATTCATCGACTACGGCACCGACTTCAACGCCACGCTGAATGCTTTCGATTCCGGCGAGATCGACCTCGATTTCGAGACGCCGGCCGACTACATCGGTCCGCTGGATAAGATGGATCTGGTGAAATCGGAGGTTGCGACGGCGACCACGCTCGTTGCCCGCACCAACGTCACCCACAAGCCCTATGACGACAAACGCGTGCGCAATGCCCTGCAGATGGCGGTCGACAACAATCAGGTGATGCAGCTTGGCTACAATGGCCTTGGCACGGTCGGCGAAAACCATCACGTCAGCCCGATCCATCCCGAATATTACCCGCTGCCCAAGAAGGAGCGCGACGCCGCCGGCGCCAAGAAGCTGATGGCGGAAGCAGGCCAGGCCGACTTCGAGCATGACCTGATCACCGTCGAGGACGAATGGCAGAAGAACACCGGCGACGCCATCGCCGGCCAGCTGCGCGACGCCGGCATCAAGGTGAAGCGCACCGTGCTGCCGGGTTCGACCTTCTGGAACGACTGGACGAAATATCCTTATTCCATGACCATCTGGTACATGCGCCCGCTCGGCGTGCAGGTGCTGGCGCTCGGCTACCGCACCGGCGAGGCCTGGAACGAAACGGCCTATTCCAATCCGGATTTCGACGCCAAGCTCAAGGAGGCGCTGTCGCAGATCGACGTCGCCAAGCGCAAGGAGGTGATGAAGGACGTCGAGCAGATCCTGCAGGATTCCGGCGTCATCATCCAGCCCTTCTGGCAGAAGCTCTACTGCCACATGAACAAGAAGGTGAAGAACTATTCGATGCACCAGACCTACGAAATGGACTTCCAGAACGTCTGGCTGGATGCCTGAGAGGGGTAGCGCAAGGACTTCATGCGCCGTTAAAAAGCCGATATGCAGGATGCGTGGTGGTGATCCTGCCACCACGCGCCGAACATCCGGAGTTCCTGCATGAAGCCGATAGTGCTTGCCGCCGCCATGTCGATTGCCTTGCCCGGCGCCGCGCTCGCCGGGCCGGCTTCCAACACGGTGAAGTTCTTCTATGTGCCTGAAGTGAAGTTCGAGGCGGACGCGAAATACCGTGACCGCTTCACCGACCCGGTCACCAGGCTTTTCGAGGCCAACGACAAGGCGCAGAAGGACAAGCCCGACGAGGTCTCCTGCATCGACTTCGACCCCGGCCTCGACGCCCAGGATTTCGATCAGAAGACGCTGTCGAAGACGCTGAAGCTCGCCGAGGCCGTCAATGGCGACACCGCCGAGGTGACGGCAAGCTTCAATCTTTTCCCGGAAGGCGATGACTCCAAACGCGAAATGGTGTGGTCGCTGAAGAAAGTGGACGGCAAGTGGAAGATCGCGGACATCGCCTCCAAGACCAGCGACTGGAAGCTCAGCGCGCTGGAATGCGGCTCCTCGACGGAGTGATGCCGTGCTGCGCCGTCTCGTCCTCGCGCTGTCGAGCTTGTCTATGCTGGCCGCGGGGCTGAACGGCAGCGCCTGCGCGCAAGGGCTGTTCGGCTCGCCGCCGCCGAACGCGTCCCCAGGCGACAATGCGCCTGCGGACGGCAAGTCGCCGCCCGCCGAAACGCAGACCAAGCCGGCCGAGCCGCCGCCGTCCGCGCCTGTCCTGCCCGGTTCGCCGACAGCGGTGGTGAAGCCCTTCTATGAGCATCTTGGGTTGGAATTGGATCCCGCCCAGCGCAAGAACTTCGTCGATCCGGCGAAAACGGTGCTCGACAAGAGCGACGCGCTGCGCGCCTCGGGGCAGGGCGAGTGCCTCGACCCCAACATGGCGCTCGACAATGCCGACTATGACAAGCTCGCCATCGGCCAGAGTCTGCGCACCATCGAGGCCGTCAATGGCGACCAGGCCAAGGTGGTCGTCGCCTTCGTCGTCGAAGGCCACCAGCACCGGCTGGAGTGGAAGCTGAAAAAGGTCGGCGGCGACTGGAAGGTGTCCGACCTCCTGTCGGTGACCGGCGAATGGGCGCTGAGCCAGTACCAGTGTGAATGATGGCGACTGACTCAACCTCTTCCGCGATAGGGTGCCACGCCGGTATCCGGCAGCCACACGTCCTTGGGCGGTGCGCCGGTCTGCCAGAAGACGTCGATCGGGATGCCGCCGCGCGGGAACCAGTAACCGCCGACGCGCAGCCAGAGCGGCTTGGTCGCCTCCACGATGCGGCGGCCGATCATGACCGTGCATTCCTCATGAAAGGCGCCGTGATTGCGGAACGAGGTCATGAACAGCTTCAGCGACTTCGATTCCACCAGCGTCTTGTCGGGTGCGTAGTCGATGACGATGTGGGCGAAGTCCGGCTGGCCGGTGACCGGACAGAGCGAGGTGAATTCCGGGCAGGTGAAGCGCACGATCGCCGGCGGGCCGTCGCCGCGCTGGAACGGCACGGTCTCCAGGACCGCCTGTTCGGGGCTCTGTGGTGTCTCGACGTGCTTGCCGAGCTGGGTGAGGTTCTTGGCGTCGGTCATGGGCGGCTCCTTGCTGCCGCCCCAAGGGTCCGAGCGGCAGGCAAAACAAAGCGGAAATTACGCCGCAATCTTTCAGACGCGGCGGGTTTGGGCCGCTCATTAGCATCGGACCGAAAAGTGCGCAGCGGTTTTCGGACGAATCCGATGCGCGAAATGGAAGCGGGAGCGGCACGACGCTCCCGTGCAATTTGAAACGGCAGGAAGAAGATGACCAGCAACGACCCGCTTCTCCAACCTTACCAGCTCAAGCACCTGACGCTGAAGAACCGGGTGATGTCGACCAGCCATGAGCCGGCCTATTCGGAGGACGGCATGCCGAAGGAGCGCTATCGGCTCTACCATGTCGAGAAGGCCAAGGGCGGCATGGCTCTGACCATGACGGCGGGATCGGCGATCGTCTCGCGCGACAGCCCGGCCGCCTTCGGCAATCTGCACGTCTATGACGATCGCATTGTGCCGTGGCTCGCCGAACTGGCGGATGCCTGCCACGAGCATGACTGCAAGGTGATGATCCAGATCACCCATCTCGGCCGCCGCACCGGCTGGAACAAGGCCGACTGGCTGCCGGTTCTGTCGGCCTCGCCGGTGCGCGAGCCGGCGCACCGCGCCTTCCCGAAGACCATCGAGGAGTGGGACATCGAGCGCATCGTCGCCGACTATGCATCGGCCGCGCAGCGCTGCCAGGCGGCCGGCCTCGACGGCATCGAATTCGAATCCTACGGACATCTGATGGACGGCTTCTGGTCGCCCTTGACCAACCATCGCGACGACGAGTTCGGCGGCTCGCTCGACAACCGGCTGCGCTTCACCGACATGGTGCTGGACGCCGTGCGCGCCGCCGTCGGCGAAAAATTCATCGTCGGCATCCGCATGGTCGCCGACGAGGATCTCGAAAAGGGCATCTCGAAAGAAGTGGGCGTCGAGATCGCCAGGCGGCTCGCCAAGTCCGGCAAGGTCGATTTCCTCAACATCATCCGCGGCACGATCGAAACCGATGCGTCGCTGACCAAGGTCATCCCGGTGGCCGGCATGCGTTCCTCGCCGCATCTCGATTTCGCCGGCGAGGTGAGGGCGGCGACGAAATTCCCGACCTTCCACGCGGCGCGCATTTCCGACGTCGCCACGGCCCGCCACGCCATCGCCACCGGCAAGCTCGACATGGTCGGTATGACGCGCGCCCACATCGCCGACCCGCATATCATTCGCAAGGTGATGGAAGGCCGCGAGCACGAGATCCGCCCTTGCGTCGGCGCCACCTATTGCCTCGACCGCATCTATGAAGGCGGCGAGGCGCTCTGCGTCCACAACGCCGCCACCGGCCGCGAGGCGACCATTCCTCACGTCATCGCAAAGAGCGAAGGGCCGAGGAAGAAAGTCGTGGTGGTGGGCGCGGGCGCCGGCGGGCTCGAAGCGGCGCGCGTTGCGGCCGAGCGTGGCCATCAAGTGACGGTGCTGGAAGCCTCGAGCCAGGCCGGCGGCCAAATTCGGCTCGCCACGCAGAATCCGCGCCGCAAGGAATTGATCGGCATCATCGACTGGCGATTGGCCGAACTGGATCGCCTTGGTGTCGAGGTGCGCTACGACACCTGGGCCGAGAAGGACGATGTGCTGGCGCTGGCGCCGGATGTGGTGATCGTGGCGACCGGCGGTCTGCCGCAGAACCCGCCGCTGACGGCAGGCGACAATCTCGTCACCTCGAGCTGGGACATCATGGCCGGCAGCGTCAAGCCGGCTGAGAATGTCCTGCTTTACGACGACAATGGCGGTCATCAGGGCATGGGCGCCGCCGAACTCATCGCCAATAGCGGCTCGAAGCTGGAGCTGGTCTCGCCCGAGCGCTTCTTCGCGCCGGAAATGGGCGGCCTGAACCACGTGCCCTATATGCGCGCCTTTCACGAGAAAGGCGTCACCGTCACCATCAACACCCGCTTGCGCTCGGTGCGGCGCGAGGGCAACCAGCTCGTCGCCGAGCTCGCCTCGGACTTCGCCGACGGCTGGCGCGGCGAGCGGCGCGTCGACCAGGTGGTGGTCGAGCACGGCACGGCGCCGCTCGACGACCTATATCTATCGCTGAAACCGCTGTCGAAGAATGGCGGCGCGGTCGACTATGAGCGGCTGGTGAACGGCGGCGACATCTTCCCCGCGCGCAATGCCGAAGGCGGCTTCGTGCTGTTTCGCATCGGCGACGCGGTCGCCTCGCGCAACATCCACGCCGCCATCTATGACGGCATCAGGTTCGGCATCCGGATTTGATGTTTGGTGGCGCGCAACGGACCTTTGCAAGGAGAGCCACCTGCCGCTTTGGTCCGTTGCGCGCCGCGCCCGGTCGGTTTCGCCGGCCGTGCGACTTCAAAATAGCTTGGCGGTCGCCATGCAAAGCACGGTGATGACCAGCAGCCCGCCCGCAATACGCTCGCCTCTGGTCATTTTCGCCCGCAACTGGGTCTGCGTCGCTTGATCGGCGCCGGCCAGCTGCCTGCTGGCGGAGGCGACAAGGGCGCCCTGCACTCCGGCGGCGATCAGCGCCGTTAGAATGCCCAGCGCCAGCACCTTCTCCATCGAGCCGAACGCGCCCTCATGGAAGAAATACCAGAGCAGTATGCCGGTCAGGAAAACCAGGCCGGAGGCGCCGAGCTGCGGCCGGATGAATCGCTCCGCCTTGATCTCCGGATCGCGGGCGACCGCAATGGTCGTGCCGGCCCAGAACACGCCGGCCATGACGTGCAGGCCGATGACGATGATGTAGACATATTGCATGACTGCACTCCTCTCTGCCGCCCGCCGCGCATCGCACCCGCGACGCCATCAATAAGACAAAGTTAGATATCTAATGATTAGATGTCAATGCATGGAGCCGAGTTCCACCTTGCTATTGCATGCTCTACTGTCAGGTCATGACACCGTTTGACCGTCCGCCCGTTGGCATGAATCTCGCCCGCACCTCGAAGCTGGTGGCGCAGGCTTTCGATGCCGCGATGGTCGAGGCCGGCGGCACGCTGCCGGTCTGGCTGACCTTGCTGTCGGTCAAGTCGAAGGAACTCGCCAACCAGCGCGAGCTTGCCGGTATGATCGGCATCCAGGGCGCGACCCTGACGCATCACCTCAACGCCATGGAGGCGCAAGGGTTGCTGACGCGGCGCCGCGATCCGGAAAACCGCAGGGTCCACCAGGTGGCGCTCACCGACGCCGGCGAGGCGATGTTCGAAAGGCTGCGCAAGGCGGCGCTTGCCTTCGACAAGCGGCTGCGGACCGGAATTCCCGACGACAGGCTGGCCGAATTTGCCGAGGTGCTTGCAGCGCTTAGGCGCAACGCTGAGCCGCCTCAGTCGTAGCCCGCTATCGCGCCAAAACCGTAGTGGCGCAGCCGGAGCGCTGCGATCAACGCCGTCAGTTTCGCCTTGCCGTCAAAAGCGTCCTGGAGTTCCGATCGTCAGGGCGAGCATCAGTATCTCCGGCTACAACTTCCCGCATTCGATCCCGACGCCTGCCAAAGCCAAGCCCCGCGACCAGGTTGAGCTAACGGCCGAGGTCCAGCGGGTCGACGCCGGCGACGGCACGGTCACCATCCATTTGAGCCTTGGCGGCGTCATCACGCTCAATGTCCGCCTTGCGGCCAAATATGTTCCCCCGAAACGCCGCTCGCCGCTGATCGACAGAGCGGATTGAAGTCCCTTTCAACAGGCTTTCAAAGGGTCTGACCTTGGCGCGCAGGGCATTGATCGGCTTCTCAACCAGCTCGTAAGAGAGGACCGCCGCTATGAATGAACCGGTCAAAGCCAGACTGGCGCTGGATATTGACAACGGGAGGGTCGACGTGGGCGTCGGGCAGACCGGCAATAATCGGGTAGTGCCACAGATAGAGCGAATAGGAGATCGTGCCGACATAGACGAGCGGCTGCACCGATAGCATCCGGTTCAGATAGCCTTGGCTGACCAAGGACAGGACGAGCAAGGCGGCTGAGAGGTCGACAACAACGCCGCCGAGAAGCAACGGTGTCGCCGTGCGCCATTGCAACGACAACGCCGCCCACGCCAGCCCCGCCATGCCGACAGCGCCCAGGCCGTCTGAAGCAAACTTGCCCGGCCGCCACGGCATGAGGGCAACCGCGCTGCCCAGGACCAGGCCGCTCATTCTGGTGTCGGCCCGATAAAAGGTGCGACCGAAGTCGTGCCCCATAGAGAGGTCGAAAAACCGCCATGACGTTGCCAGGATAAAGACCGCGCTCAGAACATAGAACGCTGCCCTGCCAGACGAGCGCGGCAACGCGAGCATGACCAGTGGCCACAGGAGGTAGAAATGCTCTTCGACCGACAGCGACCAGGTGTGGATAAGCGCGCTCGTCGGCACGTGCCAGAAGGCGCGCGAATAATCGGAGAGGTAGAAGCCCGCCAAGAGTGCATCTCGCCCGGCGGCATCGTCGGGAAAGACGACAGGTGCCACGACAAGGTAGCAGCCGAGCACCAGCAGCAAGGCCGGCCATAGACGCATCGCCCGCCTAAGATAGAACCGGCCCAAGTGGATCGTTCCGGTGCTGTCGCGTTCCTCAAGCAGCAGCGATGTGATGAGAAATCCGGACAAGACAAAGAAAATGTCGACGCCTACAAACCCACCCGGAAAATGCAGGCGGTCGCAGTGAAACGCAACGACCGCTGCCACTGCTATCGCCCTCAGACCGTCTAATGCCGGGTTGCGTGTCACTTCCAGGCCCAATTCCCTGCCTCTACAATAGCCTGTCACCGGCCCAGCACAATGATGCTTCCAGCGGTGATGTTGCCGGCCGTGGAGCATTGATCGGGTTGGTCGATCCGACGAACAGCCGATCCAGGAAACCGTTGCTGTAACAGCGCTTCACGACGCCCGAGAGCTTGGCCCGTGGATCATTACAATGGACGTGTGCGCCCGTCGTGGATGTGGCGTGAGAACCGGCCGAGATTGTGGCAGTCTCTGTCCCCCAAGGTGACCAATCCAGCGAGACGCTGAACGCAACCAAGCTCGGCCTTCGCCATGCTCGCCGGCCTCATTCCAAAGGGCATCGTCGAGAGTTTCGTCGGCCCAGATCCCAGCTGATCCGCTGCCAACTGATCTTGCCCGCCGCGCGCCGCCGGTCGGTTTTGGTGCCAACTGAAGTTGCGCGGCCCGTTTTCTGGCTTTCCGGCCGGCCTCACTTGAATATCGGCGCATCTCAGGCCAGGCTGCCCTGCAGCACCTTCAGCTTCGTCTTCTTCGGGCTGCGAGCGACCAGCCATTCGCGCGCCTTGTCCTGCGGCATCGGGAAGGCGATCGAATAACCCTGCACCTGGTCGCAGCCGATCGCCATCAGCGAGTCGAGCTCGGCCTCGGTCTCGGCGCCCTCGGCGACGATCGAGATGCCCAGCCCCCGGGCAAGCTCGGTGATAGCGCGCACGATCTTGCTGTTGTCGCCGTTCTCGTTGATGTTCTGGACGAAGCGGCGGTCGATCTTCAGCCGGTCGATCTCGTTCGGGTTGACGTGGCTGAGCGAGGCATAGCCGGTGCCGAAATCGTCGAGCTCGAGATGCACGCCGGCGGCGCGGATATGGCGGAGCTTGGCGGCAATGCCGGTCTTCTCGTCGTCCAGGATGACGGATTCGACGATTTCCAGCGCCAGCTTCTGCGGTGGCAGCCCGGCGCGCTCCAGCGTGCCGAACAGGAAGGCGTCGAAATCGGGCTCGCGCAACTCGGTGCCCGACACATTGACGGCGATGCGCCCGAAATCGATGCCGGCGCGGTTCCATTCGGCGGCTTCTTCAATAGCTTTGGCAATGACGATGCGGCCGATCTCCGGCATGAAGCCGCATTTTTCGGCGACAGGAATGAATTCGCCGGGCGAGATCATGCCACGCTCGGCGTGCCTCCAGCGCACCAATGCCTCGATGCCGCTGATCTTGCCGCTGGTCAGCGATACCTGCGGCTGGAAATAGACCTCGAAGCTCTTGTTGGCGATCGCCGTGCGGATGTCCTGTTCGAGTTGCTTGCGGTAGTCGAGCTCGCGGCGCAGTTCCTCCGAGAAGAAGGAGAAGTTGCCGCCGCCGAGCTTCTTGGCGGAATAGAGCGCGAGGTCGGCATGGACGAGCAGGTCCTGCGCATTGTCGGCGTCGACCGGATAGACTGCGATGCCGGCGCTGGCGCCGGGCATGATGGTTGTGCCCTGGAACGTGATCGGTTCGTTGATCTCGTCAAGGATGCGCTTGGCCAACGCATGGATGTCCTCGGTGCTGCCGGCGCCGTTGAGGATCATGACGAACTCGTCGCCGCCGAGCCGGGCGCAGAGATCCGATGCCCGGCAGGAATCGCGCATGCGCTGCGCGGTCACCACCAGCACATAGTCGCCGGCGGCGTGGCCGAGCGTATCGTTGATCTGCTTGAAGCGGTCGAGGTCGAGCTGGATCACCGCCAGGCGTTCACGGCGGCGGTGTGCCCCCTTGATCAGCGTTTCGAAATGGTCGGTGAGGAAGGTGCGGTTGTGCAGGCCGGTCAGGCCGTCATGCACGGCGATGAAGGCCATCGAGTTGCGCGCGTCGACCAGCTCGCGCGTCTTGCGCAGGATGGCGTTGGACATCGGCCGGAAGATGAACAGCGCCACCAGCACGATGACGCCGAGGGTGGCGAAAAAAAGCGTGCGGTGCAGGTCGAGCATGTTGCTGGACTTTTCGTCGGCGAAGGCGCTGATGCGCTGGCCGAGCGCGGCATAGCCGGACATCGTCGCGTTGGCGACGGAGGCGTCGAGGCCGACGCGTTCGCCGCCGCCCTTGTAGCCGTCGCTCTGCATGCCGAGCTGCGAGGCGAAGGACGAGATCAGCCTGTCGCCATTGGCGACGAGGCCGACCGAGAAATAATCGAGGTGGAACGGCTTGCTGAACAGCACATACTCGATCGACTTCGGATCGTTGCGCGCCGGCGACAGCGGATCGGCCCCCGTCTCCTTGAGCAGCCGGTCGTAGTTGGTCTCGAACGCTCCTGTCGCGTCCTTGAGGGCAGTAACCAGCGCCGGCTGCTTGTCGCGCGAGGCCGCACCGGTGGCGCTGGCCAGGAAAACGATGCGCTGCGACAGCGCCTTCTGTGTCGAGACGATGTCGAGCAGCGCATCATTGTGCTGCTGCTGCGCCATCAGCTGCTGCAGAAGAATGAAGGAAGCCACCACCATGGCGGCAATGATCGTCAGCGCCAGCCAGTAGCCGGTCTTGATGAGCAGGATCAGCTTGCGCGAAACGCTGTGCACTGGCTGCTGCGACATAACTGGGTGACCCCTCCGACCGACGGATTCCTGCCCTGGATTCGTGGAAAAACGCTTGCCTTGAAAGAGTTAACAGGTCGGCAAGGGGCGCTGGCGGCCGTCATGGCGGCGCCGCAAAGCTCGCAAGATGGTTATCACGTCCTTTCCCGCACACTCCTGTTTTGATCGCATCGTGGTCGGACCGTCGCCAAGGATTGCGATCGAGCTTTCGCAACGCCACCGAGGCAGTCGCTTTTGCGATGGATTTTTTGCGCCCGTAGCGCGACAGTCCGGCCTCGAACCGAATAGGGCCGGACCATGAGCAAAGCATTCCTTTCCCACATCGACAGCGAGCTCGAGGGCCTGAAATCGGCCGGGCTCTACAAGTCCGAGCGGGTGATTTCCTCGATGCAGTCCGCCGAGATCGAAGTTGCCGGCCAGAAGGTGCTGAATTTTTGCGCCAACAACTATCTCGGCCTCGCCGACAGCCCCGATCTGCGCGACGCGGCAAAGCACGCGCTCGACCGCTACGGCTACGGCATGGCCTCGGTGCGCTTCATCTGCGGCACGCAGGAGGAGCACAAAGAGCTCGAGGCGGTGATCTCGTCCTTCCTCGGCATGGACGACACCATTCTCTACGGCTCGTGCTTCGACGCCAATGGCGGCCTGTTCGAGACGCTGCTGGGCGAAGAGGACGCCATCATCTCGGATGCGCTGAACCATGCCTCGATCATCGACGGGGTCAGGCTCTCCAAGACCAGGCGCTTCCGCTACGCCAACAACGACATGGCCGATCTCGAAGCCCGCCTGAAGGAAGCGAAGGACTGCCGCTTCCGGCTGATCGCCACCGACGGGGTGTTCTCGATGGACGGCATCATCGCCAACCTCAAGGGCGTCTGCGACCTTGCCGAGAAATATGACGCCATGGTCATGGTCGACGACAGCCATGCGGTCGGCTTCGTCGGCAGGAACGGCCGCGGCTCGGCCGAGCATTGCGGCGTCGAGGGCAGGGTGGACATCATCACCGGCACGCTCGGCAAGGCGCTGGGCGGGGCCTCCGGCGGCTACACGTCGGGCAAGAGGCAGGTGATCGACTGGCTGCGCCAGCGCTCGCGACCCTACCTCTTCTCCAACACGCTGATGCCGGCGATCGCCAGCGCCTCGATCAAGGTGTTCGACCTGATCCGCAATGGCGACGCGCTGCGCTCGCGCCTATATGCCAACGCGGATCGGTTCCGGTCGCAGATGGGCAAGCTCGGCTTCACGCTGGCCGGCGCGGATCACCCGATCATACCCGTGATGCTGGGCGATGCGGCTTTGGCGCAGGAGATGGCCGCGCGCATGCTGAAGCGCGGCATCTATGTCATCGGCTTCTCTTTCCCGGTGGTGCCGAAAGGCCAGGCGCGCATCCGTACGCAGATGTCGGCGGCACATTCCACTGCCGATATCGACCGGGCGGTCGAGGCGTTCGGCGCGATCGGCAAGGAACTAGGCGTGATTGGATGAACGGCCGGCATCGAAAAGCAGCGCCCGATCAATAGATTCGAGGAACAAAATGTCCAACATGATGAAGGCGCTGGTGAAGGCCAAGGCTGAGCCGGGCATCTGGATGGAAGAGGTGCCGGTGCCCGAGATCGGCCCCAACGACGTGCTGATCAAGGTCAGGAAGACCGCGATCTGCGGCACCGATGTCCACATCTACAATTGGGACCAGTGGGCGCAAAAGACGGTGCCGGTGCCGATGGTGACCGGCCACGAGTTCGTCGGCACGGTTGCCGATTACGGCGCGGCGGTCACCGAGTACAAGGTCGGTCAGCGCGTTTCGGGCGAAGGCCACATCGTCTGCGGCCATTGCCGCAACTGCCGCGCAGGGCGAGGCCATCTCTGCCGCAACACGCTCGGCGTCGGCGTCAACCGTCCAGGCGCCTTCGGCGAATATCTGGCGATCCCGCAGCACAATGTCGTGCCGATCCCCGACGACGTGCCCGACGAGATCGCCGCCATCTTCGATCCGTTAGGCAATGCGGTTCACACCGCATTGTCCTTCGATCTCGTCGGCGAGGACGTGCTGGTCACCGGCGCCGGTCCGATCGGCATCATGGGCGCGCTGGTCGCGCAATGCGTCGGCGCGCGCAAAGTCGTCATCACCGACATCAACCCGGTTCGCCTGGATCTGGCGCGCAAGCTCGGTGTCCAGCATGTCGTCGACGCCTCGAAGGAGAAGCTGCGCGACGTGATGCCTTCAATCGGCATGAGCGAAGGTTTCGACGTCGGTCTGGAGATGTCGGGCGCCGCGCCCGCCTTTCGCGACATGATCGACACCATGAACAATGGCGGCAAGATCGCCATCCTCGGCATTGCGCCCACCGGCTTCGAGATCGACTGGAACAAGGTCATCTTCAAGATGCTGCACCTCAAGGGCATCTATGGTCGCGAGATGTTCGAGACCTGGTACAAGATGATCGCGCTCGTGCAGGGGCCGCTGGATGTGTCGGGACTGATCACGCATCGTATCGGCATCGACGATTTCCAGATAGGCTTCGATGCGATGCGGAGCGGCAGTTCCGGCAAGGTGGTGATGGATTGGTAGTCAGCGCAGAATTCTATTTGTCATCAGCCATTTCGCCGAGCGGGGCCACGCGTAGTTCGCACCCATGCGAAGATCGGTAAAGCCTTGCGAAACAGGTTTTCCGGTTTCAGCGTCGAGGATGCGAATGAACATGGTATGCTCTGTTCGGTTGACGCGCGTTACGACGCCAAGCAGGGCAAGAGACGCGCCGTGTTCCCTCGCAATCTTGCCTTCGCAGCCCCCGCAGTTGCGCAGTCCATGCGGCGCGGTCGACGGCACATTCGCAACCGGCTCATCAATTACCGCAAAACGACCGGATTGGGAGAGCATGTCCTTCGCGACTTGCGCCGACTCGGACAGATAGCGCCTGTCGCGTTCATCCGGAGGAATTATCCCCGCCCCGGCGCTCTTGTCTTCCAATTCGAAAGGGAACACCTCGATTGACGTCGGCTTTACCTGTTGGGCGTGCGCGGACACGCAGGTGCCTGCAAGCAGCGTCGTCAGGAGAGTCAATGTGCGAATGCGCATGATAGTCCTCCCGTCGATGTAGTCCTCCCGCCGACGCGGCAATGACTATAGACCGATCGATCATCAAAATCACGACCGAGAGGAAATTCGAGCTTAGACTGGACATGGAGCCATCACGCAACCCCAATCGTTCGGAGCGACTGGCCTTGACCCTTGCTTGAAGCCAGACTGGCCGCGAGTGCGGCCAATCCTTCCGCGATCGCCGCCCGCTCCGCCGCGCCAAGCTTAGCCAGCAACCCGCTCTCGAAAGCCTTCGCCAACGGCACCATCTCGCGATAGGCGGCTAGCCCCGCTTTGGTCAGTGTCAGATGCTCGACCCGGCGGTCGTTTTCGTCGGGCGTGCGCGTCAGCCAGCGCCTGCGCTCCAGCTCGGCGACGGCGCGCGACACCTTGGTCTTGTGCATGGCCGACTGCTCGCCGAGCTCGGTGGCGGTCATCGTGCCGCGCTGGCCCAATCCGGAAAGCGTGCGCCATTCCGGTCGTGTCAGGCCGTGACGCTCCTTGTAGATTTTCGAGAACTCGCGGCTGACGGCATCGGCAAGACGATAGAGCCGGTACGGCAAGAAGGTTTCGAGTTCCAGGACCTCCGGTTCCATGGGTTCCCCCCGGCCATCAGCGGTTGATAGTTACATTTTCAATGGTTACAAATGAAACCAGTTTGGTCAATTCCCAAAGTGCCGCGTGTCTCTGTGGGCGCGCAGTGGACGCTTCGGGACGAAAGGAGCGCCGCTCATGTTGGCGCCAGGAGGAAACGATGGCCTTTGCCTACATGCCGGGCTTCGGCAACGACTTCGAGACCGAGACGCTGCCCGGCTCGCTGCCGCAGGGCCGCAACTCGCCGCAGCGGCCGGCCTACGGTCTCTACGCCGAGCAACTGTCCGGCTCGCCCTTCACCGCACCGCGCGGCACCAATGAACGTTCCTGGCTCTACCGCATCCGTCCCAGCGTAAGGCACACCGGCCGCTTCAAGGGCGCGAGCTACCCCTTGTGGAAGACCGGGCCTAATATCAGCGACCACGAGCTGGCGCTCGGCCAATACCGTTGGAACCCGACGCCGATGCCCTCCGAGCCGACGGACTTCATCTCCGGCATGCGCACCTTCACCACGGCCGGGGACGCGGTCGGCCAATCCGGCATGGCCGCGCATGTCTATGTCGCCAACCGCTCGATGACCGACGACCATTTCTTCAATGCCGACGGCGAGCTGATGATCGTGCCGCAGGTGGGCGCGCTGCGCTTCGTCACCGAGATGGGCGTGATCGAGCTTCGCCCCGGCGAGATCGCGGTGCTGCCGCGCGGCCTCGTCTTCAAGGTCGAGTTGGCTGACAAGGAGGCGCGCGGCTATGTCTGCGAGAACTACGGCGCCAAATTCACCATGCCGGACCGCGGTCCGATCGGCGCCAACTGCCTCGCCAATCCGCGCGACTTCAAGACGCCCTGCGCATGGTTCGAGGAGAAGGAGACGCCCTGCCGTCTGATCGTCAAATGGTGCGGCTCCTTCCACGTCACCGAACTCGGCCATTCGCCGCTCGACGTGGTCGCCTGGCACGGCAACTATGCGCCCTACAAATATGATCTGGCGACATTTTCGCCGGTCGGCGCGATCCTGTTCGATCATCCCGATCCGTCGATCTTCACGGTGCTGACGGCGCCGAGCGGCGAGGAGGGCACGGCCAATGTCGATTTCGTCATCTTCCCGCCGCGCTGGCTGGTGGCGGAAAACACTTTTCGGCCGCCCTGGTACCACCGCAACATCATGAGCGAGTTCATGGGCCTGATCCATGGTCAGTACGACGCCAAGGAAGAGGGATTCGTGCCCGGCGGCATCAGCCTGCACAACCAGATGCTGGCGCATGGGCCGGACGCGTCCGGCTTCGAGAAAGCGACGCGGGCCGATTTGAAGCCGGTCAAGCTCGACAACACCATGGCCTTCATGTTCGAGACGCGTTTTCCGCAGATGCTGACGCGCTACGCCGCCGAGCTCGGTACCTTGCAGGAGAACTACATCGACTGCTGGTCGGACCTGAAGAAGCGCTTCAACGGCACGCCCGAGGGCGACTGGTCTTGAGCGGCGGGGATACGTCCGAGCGCCTTGTCCTTCTCGGCTCCAAGGGCGGCCCGGCGGTCCGCCCTGGCGGTCCTTGGCCGAGTTCTTTGCTGCTTGAAATCGCTGGGCGGGTGATCGTCGTCGATTGCGGGCTGGGTATCACCCGTTCGCTCACCGATACCGGCATAGGCCTCAAGGCGCTCGACCTGGTCTTCATCACGCATCTCCACTCGGACCACGTGCTGGAACTCGGGCCGCTGATCCACACCGCCTGGACGGCGGGGCTGGCGACGCCGGTGATTGTCTATGGACCGCCGGGCACGGGCCTTTATTGGCAGCACTTCTGCCGGGCGATGAATTTCGATATCGAGATCCGCATCGTCGACGAGGGCCGGCCGGACATCCGCAAACTGGTCTCGGTCGAGGAGTTCGGCGAAGGGCTGGTGCTGGAAGACGGCCACTTGAAGGTGACGTCGCTGCGCGTCGACCATCCGCCGGTGACCGACTGTTTTGCGCTTCGATTCGAGCATGGCGGCCGGAGCGTGGTGTTTTCCGCCGACACGGCGTTCTTTCCGCCGCTGGCCGACTTTGCCAAAGGGGCAGACATCCTCGTCCACGAAGCCATGCTGGAGGCCGGCGTCGAAAGGCTGGTTGCCAGGACAGGCAACGGCGCGCGGCTCCGAGAACATCTCTTCGCCAGTCACAGCCTGGCCGAAGAAGCCGGCTGTATCGCCAGCCAGGCCGGCGCGAAGCGGCTGGTGCTCAATCATCTCATTCCGGCCGACGATCCCGCGATCGGTGACGCCGACTGGACCGCAGCCGTCAGGAAAACATGGGCCGGTGACTTGACGATCGCCCGCGATGGCCTTGTTGTGGAATTAGCCGGCGACCAGGCCGCGTCAGGAGAGGAAACCGCATGAAGCTTGCCACATTGAAGAACGGGACGCGCGACGGAAAACTGGTCGTGGTCTCGCGCGATCTGACGCGGTTCACCGACGCTTCCTTCCTGGTGCCGACGCTGCAGGCAGCGCTCGACGACTGGCGCCGCATCGCGCCGCATCTGGCGGCCATGGCGGAATCGCTTGAGACAAACGCCGTGCCTTCGGCGCGCTTTCATGAACATGACGCGCATTCGCCGCTGCCGCGCGCCTACCAATGGGCGGACGGCTCGGCCTATGTGAACCATGTCGAGCTGGTGCGGAGAGCGCGCGGCGCCGAGATGCCGGCTAGTTTCTGGACCGATCCGCTGATCTACCAGGGCGGCTCGGATAGCTTCATTGCACCGCGCGATCCGATCCGCATGGCCGACGAGGCCTTCGGCATCGACATGGAGGCCGAGGTGGCCGTCATCGTCGACGACGTGCCGATGGGCGCCGGGCTCGACGAGGCGAGAGAGGCGATCCGCCTCGTCATGCTGGTCAATGATGTCACGCTGCGCGCCATGACCGGGCCGGAACTGGCAAAAGGCTTCGGCTTCTTCCAGTCCAAGCCGTCATCCGCATTCTCCCCGGTCGCGGTGACGCCGGATGAGTTGGGAGATGCCTGGGACGGCGGCAAGGTCAACCTTGCGCTGCTGGTCGATCTCAACGGCAGGCCCTTCGGTCGGGCGAATGCCGGCATCGACATGACTTTCGATTTTCCGGCGCTGATCGCGCATGCCGCAAAGACCCGGCCGCTCATCGCCGGCACGATCATCGGCTCTGGCACCGTGTCCAACAAACTGAATGGCGGACCGGGTAAGCCGGTGGCGGCTGGCGGCGCCGGCTATTCCTGTATCGCCGAATTGCGGATGATCGAAACGATCGAGGCCGGCGAGCCGAAGACGCCCTTCCTGCATTTTGGCGACACTGTGCGCATCGAAATGAAGGACAAATCGGGCCATACGATCTTCGGCGCCATCGAGCAGAAGGTCGAGAAATACGAGGGGTGAGGGAAGAGCCAGAACGGTGACCCTGCTCGAGCATCTGCGCCGCATGGCGCGCAACAGCCTGTGGTCGAACGATCGGCTCTATCGTGCAGTGCTTGCGCTTCAATCCGGCGAGTTCGAGGCAGGGCGCATCAGCTTCTTTCCGTCGATCAAGGAGACGTTGAACCACATCCTGGCCGTCGATCGTCTCTATCTCGATTTTCTGACCGATGGCGGCCTGGGTGCCTCGGCCTATGACGACTTCATGCCGTTCGACGATGTGGCAAGCCTGGCGGCGGCACAGGCCGATTTCGACCGCAGGCTTGTCGCCTTCTGCGACGGTCTGTCGGAGGCCGACCTCGACCGCCGCGTCATCACCGACCGGCGCGAGGACGGCATGGTCCCGGAACGCATCGGCGACATCCTGGCGCATGTCTTCCTGCATGACATCCACCATCGCGGCCAGGCCCACGCCATGCTCTCCGGCACCTCGGTTAAGCCACCGCAGTTGGATGAATTCCTGCTCGACTACGACGTGAAGCTCAGAGAGGATGAAGTGGAACGGCTGGGGCTGTGAGCGAGCGAGCACGCCTCAGGAATTATCGTAGTTACGAAAATTATTGACTTAATTATTGTAGGTACATAAATTCCGAGCGGCTGGCCAACATCGAAAAGCACGGGCTGGATTTCGGAGTTCTTCCTTGCCGCAACCGTTCGCGCGGCCAAAGCCGGTCGCTTCATGGCGATTGGTCGCACGGTCGGCGGCATTGTTGCCGTGGTCTTTGCTCGGCTCGGCACCGAAGGCATTTCGATCGTTTCGATGCGGCCGGCCAACCAGACGGAAAGGAGGTTCTTCGATGACGAAAGCTAAGTTGAACGCGACCAAGCCTGACAAGGAGTTCAAGCCAGGCAAGGGCTTTGCCAAGGAAGATTGGGACGCCGTTTCCGACAATCCCGAATGGACCGAGGAGGACTTCCGAAACGCCCGTCCTTTCACCGAAGTTTTCCCTGACCTTGCCGAGAGCATTCGCCGCTCGCGCGGCCGCCCGGCGCTCGACAATCCAAAGAAGCAAGTGACACTGCGGCTCGACAGCGACGTGATCGCTCGCTTCCGCGCCAGCGGGCCCGGCTGGCAGAGCCGGATCAACGATATCCTGCGTAAGGCCGCCGGCCTCCAAAAATAGCTCGATCGCATGGCTGTCAGGCCAACGCGACCTCGTATCGGGCAAAATGCGAGTCCGATGTCAGAATGGTCAGGTTTTCTATTTGCGCTTGTGCAATCAGCAACCGGTCAAAGGGATCGCCGTGGTGGGTTGGCAGGTCGCCGACTGCATGCGCGTGCTGGAAGGTAACGGCCAGCGGTTGAAATCGCATCCTTGGAAGCAATGCCGGAAGGTCGTCTGGCGCTTCAAGTTTTCTAATTGAACGTTTGATCGCAATCTCCCAAACGCTCGCCGCGCTTGCGAACACCACTGCTTCTGAAGCCAAGATAGCGCGGTAGTGCTCGCTGAGACGTCGATCGTCCGAAATAGACCAAAGAATGATATGTGTATCGGCGAGAAATGGGCCGATTGTCATTTCACGTACTCGTCCCATTCAGGGCCAAGTTCGTCAAAATCGTCCGCAATCCAGATCTTGCCCTTCAAGGCGCCAATGCGAGGCAGGAGATCTTCCTTCGCCGGCGGCACAAGCCTAGCGGCGATCTTGCCGTGGCGTGTGAGCACAATCTCCTCGCCGGCTTCCGCGCGACTGACGAGTTCCGAAAGTTTGGCTTTTGCTTCCGCGATAGAGATGTTCATGGTTCGACCTTTCTGACCATTATTTAGGTCATAATTGATCGAGCCGCAAGCCGGCCCGGCGTTACGCCGCCTTGCCGTCCAGCTTGATCACGCCGCGCTTGATCTGGTCCTGCTCGATCGACTCGAACAGCGCGCGGAAATTGCCTTCGCCAAAGCCTTCGTCGCCCTTCCGCTGGATGAACTCGAAGAAGATCGGCCCGATCACAGTCTTCGAAAAGATCTGCAGCAGGATCTTGGTCGTGCCGCCGTCGACGACGCCTTCGCCGTCGATGAGGATGCCGTGCTTCTTCATGCGCTCGATCGGCTCGTCGTGGCCATTCACGCGCTCGTGCGACATCTCATAATAAGTGTCGGGCGGGCCGGGCATGAACTTCAGCCCGTTGGCGGCGAGCTTGTCGGTGGCGTCATAGATCGCGTCGGTACCGACGGCGATGTGCTGGATGCCCTCGCCATTGTACTTCTTCAGATACTCGGCGATCTGGCTGGTCTCGTCCTTGGACTCGTTCAGCGGAATGCGGATCTTGCCGCAGGGCGAGGTGATGGCGCGGCTGACCAGGCCGGTGATCTTGCCGTCGATGTCGAAGAAATGGATCTGCTTGAAGCCGAACAGGTCGCGGTAGAAATCCCACCATTTGTCCATGTTGCCGCGATAGACATTGTGGGTGAGGTGGTCGAGGTAATAGAAGCCGACGCCTTCGGGCTTTGGGTCGCGCTCGCCCAGCCACTCGAACTCGGCGTCATAGGCCGAGCCCTTCTCGCCATAGGTTTCGATGAAATAGAGCAGCGACCCGCCAATGCCGACGATAGCCGGCACGTCGAGCGCCTTGTCGGTGCCTTCATAGGGCGTGGCGCCTTTCGACACGGCATGGTCGAAGGCGTGCTTGGCATCGACCACGCGCCAGGCCATCGAGGCCGCGCAGGGGCCGTGCTTTTCGACGAACTTCATCGCATGCGAGCCGGGCTCGGCATTGACGACATAGTTGATGTCGCCCTGCCGCCAGACGGTGATGTCTTTGCTGCGGTGCTTAGCCACCGCGACATAGCCCATGCGGGTGAAGAGTTCGGCGAGTTTTTCGGGCTCCGAATGCGCGAACTCAACGAACTCGAAACCATCGGTGCCGGCGGGGTTTTGCTTGCTGATTTTCGCAGGCGGTGCGTCGTGCGGGAAGGGGCCCATGGCAGTCCTCCGAAAAGCTGTTGCGGCCGTGCCTGGCCAACTTGCACCATGATAGCGCGGGGGCATCGCACGGTGCTTGCATTCAACCGCTTGAAATGCTCATGATGTGCGTAAGTTGTGCAGGTATGGAGGAAAATCCATGAATGACGTGCGCGTTGACCAATTTGACCGCAAGATAATGGCGCTTCTGCAGGAGGATGCGCGATACACCAACAACGACCTTTCGGAGCGCGTGAACCTGTCACCCTCGCAATGCTCGCGCCGCCGCCAGCGGCTTGAGGACGACGGCTATATCAAAGGCTATCGAGCAGTGCTCGACCGCGATCGTCTCGGCTTTTCGCTGGTCAACGTCATCTCGGTGACTTTAGCCACCCACAACCGCGACAATGCGCGGCGCTTCGGCGAACTGGTGGCGCGCCTGCCCGAGGTACAGGAGGCGCATGCGCTGACCGGCGAGATGGACTACATCCTGAAGGTGGTGACGCCCGATCTCAAATCACTGTCGGAGTTCGTCAACGGTGTTCTGCTGCCGCACGAATCCGTGCAGCACGTGAAGACGGCGATCGTGCTGGAGACGTTGAAGGAAACCGGCGCGCTGCCGATTTAGTTTTCGCGGATTTCTTGGACATGCTGGAGGAGTGTGAAGGAACACCAGCATTCGCGACTGATGGCCTTCCATAGCCTAAAAACGGTCACCCCTTCTGCTGCTGGATCAGCCCATAAAGGTTGGTGCAGCGCGCGCCGGACCGGCAATAGGCGAACACCGGGCCTTCGAGCTCATCGAGTGCCTTGGCCTGGTCCTCGACATTGTCCATGGTGATCTGGCCGCTGATGACCGGGATGTAGCGAAACGCAAGCCCTGCGGCTTCCGCTGCGGACTGAACGCTCTCGGCCGAGGGTTGGCCCGGCTGCTCATCGTTCGGCCTGTTGCAGATCACGCTTTTGAAGCCGGCGTCCTTGATGGCGGCGATGTCGTCGGGTTGGATCTGGCCGGAGACCGAATAATCGTCGCTGATCTGGCGGTATTCCATGATGTCGTCCTCGCGATCTCTTTGGCGGCAGTCTTGCCACTCCGGAAGAGGGGCGGCAATCCGCATTGAAGGAATTCCCTGCCAAATAGCGATCTCCGATCGAAAAATCCAACCGGGCCGATCCTGGCCCGGTTGGATGCCGAACCGCTCAGCTCCCCAGGATCGCGCCTTTGATCTGCGTGATGTTGTTGTGCATCATGTCGATATAGGTCGCGGCCGGGCCGTCGGGCTGCGACAGCGCATCCGAATAGAGCGTGCCGCCGACCTTAATGCCGGTCTCGCCGGCGATCTGCTCGATCAGCCGCGGATTGGTGATGTTCTCGACAAAGATCGCCGCCGCCTTGTCCTGCTTGACCTGCTCGACCAGCTTGGCGACGTCGGCGGCCGATGGCTCGGAATCGGTCGAGATGCCCTGCGGCGCCAGGAACGTCAGCCCGTATGCGTGCTCGAAATAGCCGAAGGCGTCATGCGAGGTGATGACGACGCGCTTGGCTTCGGGGATCGACTGGATCGCCGCTTTCACTTCGCCTTCCAGCGCATCGAGCTTGGTGGTGTAGGCGGCGGCGTTGGCCTTGTAGCTGTCGCAGCCTTCGGAGTCGGCCGTGCAAAAAGCGTCGGCGATGTTCTGCACATAGATCTTGGCGTTGGCGATCGACTGGAACGCATGCGGGTCGGTGACCGTCTTGCCGCCGGCGGTATCCGCGCCCTCGGCCGCGTCGGCATCGGCGAATTCCGGCTTGAAGTCGATCGGCATCACGCCCTTGGTGAGTGTCACGATCGATGCCTTGGTGGCGCTGGCATCGACCAGGCGCTGCAGAAAACCTTCGAAATGCAGGCCGTTGACCAGCACGATATCGGCACCCGCCATCGCAACGGCATCGGCCGGGCTCGGCTCATAGACATGCGCGTCGCCATCCGGCCCGACGATGGTGGTGATGTTGACCCGGTCGCCGCCGACATTTTTCGCGAAGTCGGCAATGACGGTGAAGCTCGCCACCACTTTCAGCGGCGCGGCGAAGGCCGATGATGTCGCGAAGGCGCTTAATGTTATAACGCTCATTGCGAGGGCGGCACGAAAGGATTTCAACATTGGGCAGTCTCCTTGCTTGGGGATGGGGATCAGGCGGTCCGGTGGCGGTGATGCACGATGCGGGCACGCAGCACGCCGCGCGTGCCGAACAGGATCGAGCAGAAATAGACGACGCCGGCCGAAAGGATGATGGCCGGGCCGGAGGGCAGCGAGGCATGATAGGACAAAAGCAGTCCCGCAATGCAGGAAGCAAAGCCGATCAGCACCGCCAGCACGCACATCGGCTCGACGCGCATCGTCCAGAAGCGGGCGGCCGCCGCCGGCAGCATCATCAATCCGACCGAGAGCAGCGTGCCCAGCGCCTGGAAGCCGCCGACGAGGTTGAGCACGACCAGCCCGAGGAAGATGAAATGCACCGGGCTGCCCATGCGGCTTACCGAGCGCAGGAACAGCGGATCGAGGCATTCGGCGACCAGCGCGCGCCAGAAGACGGCCAGGCTGGCGAGTGTCACCACCACGATGCCGCCGATCAGGATGAGCGCCTCATTGTTGAGCGCCAGCACGGTGCCGAACAGCACATGCATCAGATCGACGCTGGAGCCGCGGATCGACACCATCAGCACGCCAACGGCAAGCGAGATGAGATAGAAGGCCGCCATCGAGGCGTCCTCGCGCTGGATGGTGAAGCGCGATACGGCGCCCGCGCCGAGCGCCACGATGATGCCGGCGATCAGCCCGCCGACGGTCATCGGCAGGATTTCGAGGCCATAGAGCAGGAAGCCGGCGGCGGCGCCCGGCAGGATGGCATGCGCCATGGCGTCGCCCGACAGGCTCATGCGCCGCAGCATCAGGAAGACGCCGACCGGGCAGGCGCCGAGCGACAGCATCAGCGAGCCGAACAGTGCCCTCTGCATGAAAGCGAAGTCGGCAAAGGGCGCGATGAACAGGCCGTAGAGGAAATCCATCACGCCGCCCTCGGTCCTGAGCCATGCTGATGGTCGTGGTGGTGATCGTGAGCATGATCGTGCCCGTCGCCATGATCATGATCGTCGGGCTCGCACCATGGCGCGTTCTCTTCCCACGCCTCGTGGAAGCGCCGCGCCTTGAGCAGGTTTTCCGGCCGCAGCGTTTCCTTTGTGTCTCCCCAGGCGACCGGCTGGCGGGCAAGCAGCAGCGTCTCCGGGAAATTCTGCCGCACGAGATCGAGGTCGTGCACCACGACCATGATCGTGCGCTCCTCGCCATGCCAGCGTTTGATCAATTGGATCAGGTCGCCGACCGTCTTGGCGTCGACCGCATTGAAAGGCTCGTCGAGCAGGATGAGGTCGGCGTCCTGCAGCAGCACGCGGGCAAACAGCGTTCGCTGCAACTGGCCGCCGGACAGCGTGTCGATCGGCCGCTTCTCGAAGCCGCCCAGCCCGACCGCCATCAGCGCCTTGCTGACGGACTCGCGGTCTTCCCTGGTGTAGCGGCCGAGCATACCGCGCTTCGGCCATAGTCCGAGCGAGACGAGGTCGACCACCCGCGCCGGGAAGCTGCGGTCGAGCTCCGACTGCTGCGGCAGGTAGGCAGCGCGCACGCCAGGCATGCGGACCACCGCGCCTTCCATCGGTTTGAGCACCCCGACAATGCCCTTCATCAACGTCGACTTGCCCGAGCCGTTGGCGCCGACCACCGCGGTCAGCGAGCCTTTGCGGACGACGCCGTTCAGGTGATGGATGGCGGGATGGCTGTTGTAGCCAAGCGTCAGGTCGCGGAAGGTCAGGCAGGCATTGGTCATCAGGCGTCGGTCCGCGAAATCGAGTGTGTCGTCGATATGTGATGTTATTACATTAGTCAACATGGCGGTCCGGCGGAATTGTGTCACCGCCGCTCAACTCGCCGTGTATGCGGGTGGGCGCGGATCAGACGATTGGCTCAATTGGTTTCACCTCCGCCGGCCTTGCTCCAAGCCGGCATGGACTCTAAACAGGCGCGACGCTGAAAAGAAGGAACCTCTCGAATGAGCATTCGTCGCATCGATGTCGGCCCGCGCATGAGCCAGATCGTCATCCACGGCAACACCGTCTATCTGGCCGGCCAGGTCGGCGAGCCCGGCGGCAACGTCGCCTCGCAGACGCGCGACATTCTCAAGACCATCGACGAATTGCTGGCCAAGGCCGGCACCGACAAGACCAAGATCGTGCAGACAATCATCTGGCTGGCCGACATGGGCACCTTCGCCGAGATGAACTCGGAATGGGACAAATGGGTGCCGCAGGGCCACACCCCGGCCCGCGCCACCGGCGAAGCCAAGCTCGCCGGCCCGGAATATCTGGTCGAGATTATTGTTACGGCGGCGCTGTAAGGCGGCGTTGCAGCTGCCAATCTCCCCCACAAGGGGGGAGATCACTCATCCCTGCGACGGCGTGAACCGCGCCACCAGCGTGTGGCTTTCCGCCGGATAGACAAACCGCACATGCGTCACCGGATGCTCGGCGCTCCAGGTGCGGCGCTCGACCACCAGGCAGGGCGCGCTCGCGTCGATGTCGAGCGCATCGGCGATGGTGTCGTCGGCGGCCATGGCGCGGATGCGGTGCTCGGCCTCGCTCCAAGGCACGCGGCCGATCAGCCAGGGGCCTGGAGCGATATCGAGAAACTCTTCCTCGGCAGCCTCGGCCACGGCTGAAAGGTTGATCAGCCGCTGCTCGAGCGCGAATGGCCGTTCGCCGGCAAAATGCAGGCCTTCGAGCGCGAGCACCGGACCCGGTGCGGAAAGCCCGAGCAGCGAACGATCCTCGGCGCTGCTGCGCCGTCTCAGCCGCTCCAGCCGCTCATAGCGATAGGGCAGGCCGAGCGCCTCGACCTCGATCCTGATGTCATGCAGTTCGAGCACCGCCGCCTGCGATTGCGGCTGGCGTACGAAACTGCCGGAACGGCGGCGGCGCTCGATCAATCCGGCCTTGGCGAGCTGCGAAAGCGCCTTGTTCACCGTCATGCGCGAGCAATTATAGTGAGCCGTCAGTTCGTGCTCGAAGGGAATGCGATGGCCCGGCGCCCAGGCGCCTGACAGGATCTTTTCGCGGATGTCGGACAGGATCCGCTGGTGCAGCGAGACGCTCTCGCCGCCCTCGATGTCATCTGCCTCGACAAGGCTCATCGGATGTTCCTGTTCAGCCCTGCGACAATGCGGTCATGACTTCACGGAACCGCGCGGCAACCGCCTCGCGCTTGGCATGCCTGCCCCGGCTGACCTGCCTCTTGCCATGCACCCAGACGCAATCGACCCTGCTGCCATTGGCAAAAATCCAGGCGTCGAGGATCGCATCGCCCGTCTTGCCGGCCAGCGAGGGATGGTTTTGGTCGAGCGAGACGAAATCGGCCGGACCGCCTGCGGCAATCCGCGACGGGCCGGCGCCGAGCGCCTGGCTGCCGCCGTCGAGCGAAGCGTCGAACAGCGCGCGCCCCGTCGAACCGCCGGCGCGCGCCATGACGTTGCGGGCGCGGTGGGCGAGGCGCTGCGAATATTCGAGTTGCCTCAGCTCGTCCGGCAGACCGATCAGCACATTTGAATCGGAGCCGACGCCGAAGCGCCCGCCATGCTGGATGAACAAGGGGGCCGCGAAAGTGCCGTCGCCAAGATTGGCCTCGGTGATCGGGCAGAGCCCGGCGATCGCGCCGGTCCGGGCCATGGCGGTCGTCTCGGCCTCGGTCATGTGCGTGGCGTGGATCAAGCACCAGCGCTTATCCACTGATGCCTGGCCAAGCAGGAACTCGACTGGACGCTTGCCCGACCAGGCGACGCAGTCCTCGACTTCCTTTACCTGCTCGGCGACATGGATATGGACCGGCCCGTCCGGCGCCATAGCGGCGACTGCATTGAGTTCGTCCGGCGTTGCGGCGCGCAGGCTATGCGGCGCGACGCCGACGACAGCCTGCTCCAGCGAACGAACAGCCTCGCGGCTTTTCTCAAGCAGGCGCCCGAAACGCTCGACATCATTGATGAATCGCCGCTGGCCTTCGTTTGGCGCGGCACCCCCGAAGGACGAATGAGCGTAAAAAACCGGCAGCAGCGTCAGGCCGATGCCGGTGTCGGCGGCGGCAGCCGCGACCCGCTCGGCCATCTCGGCGATATTGGCGTAAGGCTGTCCGTCGCGGTCATGATGCAGATAGTGGAACTCGCCGACGCGCGAGAAGCCGGCCTCCAGCATTTCGACATAAAGCTGCGCCGCGACCGCCTCGACCTGGTCGGGCGTCATCGACAGCGCGAAGCGGTACATCACCTCGCGCCAGCTCCAGAAACTGTCCGCCGAAGGACCGCGCAATTCGGCGAGGCCCGCCATGCCGCGCTGGAAGGCGTGGCTGTGCAGATTTGGCATGCCGGGCACGACGATGGCATGGCGCTCGTCGCCGGCTTGCGCGGAAGCGCCGGCCTCTACTGCGGCGATGCGGCCGCCATCGAAGGAGATCCTCACATTGCCCTGCCAGCCGCCGGGCAGCAGCGCCTGTTCCGCAAAGATCGCCGTCACTTGGCCCTCCAAATCTCGATGCGCGGGCGACGATAGCACTTGCGTCGCGTTTCAATATGTATATACATAATCGTCATCCTTTCAAATGGAAAAGATGATGGGTGGAGCAAGCAAGAAGAGCGGCCTTCGGGTCTGGCGCAATGCGCGTCTGGCGACCATGGCCGACGGCGCGGCCGGTCTCGGTATCGTCGAGAAAGGCGCGGTCGCCGCACGCGACGGGATCATTACCTATGCCGGTCCTGAGGCCGATATGCCGGCCTCAGTCGGGCAGGGCGCCGAGGTCGTCGATTGCGCGGGCCGCTGGATCACGCCCGGCCTGATCGACTGCCATACCCATCTTGTCTATGCCGGTAACCGCGCCAACGAATTCGAGATGCGGCTGGCCGGCGCTACTTACGAAGAAGTGGCCCGCGCCGGGGGCGGCATCGTGTCCTCGGTCAAGTCGCTGCGCACTGCCAGCGAAGACGAGCTGGTAGCCCAGACGCTGCCACGTCTCGATGCGCTGATGGCTGAAGGCGTCACCACCGTCGAGGTCAAATCGGGCTACGGCCTCGATGCCGACAATGAGAAGAAGTCGCTGCGCGCCGCCCGCCGTCTGGCCTCCGAGCGTCCCGTCACGGTCCGCGCCACCTGTCTGGCCGCCCACGCCCTGCCGCCGGAAGCCAAGGGCGACAAGGATGCGTTCATCGACCTCGTCGCCGGCACGATCCTGCCGCAGGTCGCCGCCGAAAAGCTCGCCGACGCTGTCGACGGTTTTTGCGAGGGCATTGCCTTCTCGCCGGAACAGATGGCGCGCGTCTTCGACAAGGCCAAAGCGCTGGGTCTGCCCGTAAAACTCCACGCCGACCAGCTTTCCAATCTGCATGGCGCAGCACTTGCCGCGCGTTATGGCGCGCTGTCGGCCGACCATCTCGAATACACGGACGAGGAAGGCGCCGAAGCGATGGCCAAGGCCGGCACCGTGGCGACCATCCTGCCCGGTGCCTATTACTTCATCCGCGAGACGAAGAAGCCGCCGGTCGATCTGTTCCGCCGCCACGGCGTGAAGATGGCTGTCGCCACCGACAGCAATCCCGGCACCTCGCCGCTCACCTCGCTGCTGCTCACCATGAACATGGCCGCGACGCTCTTTGGCATGACTGTCGACGAATGCCTGGCCGGCGTCACCCGCGAAGCGGCGCGCGCGCTTGGTCTGCTCGATAGCACAGGCACGCTGGAAGCCGGCAAATCGGCCGACCTCGCCATCTGGGACATCGAGCGCCCGGCCGAACTCGTCTACCGCATGGGCTTCAACCCGCTCCATGCCCGTATCTGGAGAGGACAATGACCGAACTTACCCTGAAGCCCGGCAGCGCGACGCTTGCCGACTGGCGCGCCATCTATCGCGGCGTCATGCCGAGGCTGGACGAAGCCTGCCGGCCGAAGATCAAGGCGAGTGCCGAAGCGGTTGCCCGCATCGTCGCCAAGGGCGAGCCGGTCTATGGCATCAACACCGGCTTCGGTAAGCTCGCCAGCGTCCGTATCCCGGCTGACGATCTCGAAACGCTTCAACGCAACATCGTGCTTTCGCATGCCGCCGGCGTCGGCGAGCCGATGCCGGTCGCGGTGGTGCGGCTGATGATGGCGCTGAAGCTCGCCAGCCTCGCCCAGGGCGCGTCCGGCGTGCGGCCTCAGACCATCGAACTGCTGCAAGCCATGCTCGCCAACGACGTCATCCCCGTCGTGCCGGCGCAAGGTTCGGTCGGCGCTTCCGGAGACCTCGCGCCGCTTTCGCATATGACGGCCGTCATGATCGGCGTCGGCGAGTGTTTCACGCCGCATGGCCGTTTCCCGGCCAAGGTGGCCTTCGTCTCGCATGGGCTTGAGCCGGTGACGCTCGGCGCCAAGGAAGGCTTGGCGCTGCTCAACGGCACCCAGTTCTCGACCGCCTTCGCGCTCGCCGGCCTGTTCGAGGCCGAGGTGCTCTACCAGTCGGCGCTGGTTGCCGGCGCGCTGTCGACCGACGCCGCCAAGGGCTCCGACGCGCCCTTCGATCCGCGCATCCATCTTTTGAGGAAACATCGCGGCCAGATCGAGACGGCGGACGCGCTGCGCAATCTGATGGCCGGCAGCGCCATCCGCGAATCGCACCGCGTCGGCGACGAGCGCGTGCAGGATCCGTATTGCCTGCGCTGCCAGCCGCAGGTGATGGGCGCGGCGCTCGACGTGCTGCGCAAGGCTGCCGATACGCTCGAGACCGAGGCCAACGGCGTCACCGACAATCCGCTGATCTTCGCCGAGGACGACTCAGCACTTTCGGGCGGCAATTTCCACGCCGAGCCGGTGGCTTTCGCCGCCGACATGATCGCGCTTGCGGTCTGCGAGATCGGCTCGCTGTCGGAACGGCGCATCGCCATGCTGGTCGATCCCGCGCTGTCCGGCATGCCTGCCTTCCTGACGCCGAAGCCCGGCCTGAATTCCGGCTTCATGATTCCCCAGGTGACGGCGGCGGCCCTCGTTTCGGAAAACAAGCAGAAGGCTTACCCGGCGAGCGTCGATTCGATCCCGACTTCGGCCAACCAGGAAGACCATGTCTCGATGGCGGCACACGGCGCGCGCCGGCTGCTCGGCATGATCGAGAATGCGACCGCCGTCATCGGCATCGAGTTGCTGGCCGCGGCCCAAGGCTGCGATTTCCACCAGCCGCTTGCGTCCAGCGAAGCTCTGGAAGCCGTGCGCAAGCTGGTTCGGGCCGAGGTGCCGCATCTCGACAACGATCGGCATTTCCATCCCGACATGGAAAAGGCAATCGCCATGGTGCGCAGCGGCGCCGCGGTGAAGGCGGCGAGTGCGGTGGCGTTGCCGTCGATTGCGGGAGCGGCATGATGGTCACGCCATCCTGGCTCACCGTCACCCGCGGCACCGCCCCCTTGCTGGTCTCGATCCCGCACACCGGCATCGACCTTGCCGGCCTCGACTCCCGGTTGGTCTCGACCTGGCTGGGGCGCCGCGACTGCGACTGGTGGATCGACAAGCTCTATGATTTCGCCGCCGGGCTCGACGCGACCGTCGTGCACACCGCCATCTCGCGCACCGTCATCGACGTCAACCGCGATCCGTCCGGCGTCTCGCTCTATCCCGGTCAAACCACGACCGGTCTCTGCCCCACCGAGACTTTCGACGGCGATCCGCTCTACCGCATGGGCGAGGAGCCGACGCCGTCCGAGATCGACCAGCGCCGCGAAACCTATTTCGTGCCCTACCACGCTGCCCTGCAGGCCGAGATCGACCGGCTGCGCGGCATGCACGAAAAGATCGTGCTCTATGATTGCCATTCGATCCGCTCTGTCCTGCCGCGCCTGTTCGAAGGCACGCTGCCGGTCTTCAACCTCGGCACCAATGACGGCAAGAGCACCGATCCGGTGCTGCAGGAGAAGGTATCCACGATCCTCGCCGCGACCGGCGAGACCTGGGTGGTCAACGGCCGCTTCAAGGGCGGCTGGATCACCCGCAGCTTCGGCCAACCCGGGAACGGCGTCCACGCGCTGCAGATGGAGCTCTCCAATCGCGGTTACATGCGCGAGCCGGCCGGGAAGGGCACGCCCGAGAGCTGGCCGGTGCCCTATGACGAGACCTATGCCGCGCCGATCCGCGCCACGCTGAAGACCATCCTCGAAACCGCCATTGAATGGGCCGGGCGCTGACGCGCCGCCCTATTCGAAAGGGACAATGATGAACGATCCCCGCCACAACATCCGCGAAGTGCGCAGCCCCCGCGGCGACAAGCTCAATGCCCGCTATTGGACGACAGAGGCGCCGCTGCGCATGCTGATGAACAACCTCGATCCGGAGGTCGCCGAGAACCCGAACGAGCTGGTCGTCTATGGCGGCATCGGCAGGGCGGCGCGCACCTGGAACGATTTCGACCGCATCGTCGCTTCGCTGAAGACGCTGGGCGAGGACGAGACGCTGCTGGTGCAGTCGGGCAAGCCGGTCGGCGTCTTCAAAACCCATGCCAACGCCCCGCGCGTGCTCATCGCCAACTCCAACATCGTGCCGCATTGGGCGACCTGGGAGAAGTTCAACGAGCTCGATAAGAAGGGCCTGATGATGTACGGCCAGATGACGGCCGGCTCCTGGATCTACATCGGCACGCAAGGCATCGTTCAGGGCACCTATGAGACTTTCGTCGAGGCGGGCCGCCAGCACTACCACGGCAACCTCAAGGGCAGGTGGATCCTGACCGGCGGCCTCGGCGGCATGGGCGGCGCCCAGCCTCTGGCCGCCGTCATGGCCGGCGCTTGCTGCCTCGCCATCGA
Organism: Mesorhizobium sp. WSM4832; assembly: GCF_055811115.1. Classification (NCBI taxonomy): domain Bacteria; kingdom Pseudomonadati; phylum Pseudomonadota; class Alphaproteobacteria; order Hyphomicrobiales; family Phyllobacteriaceae; genus Mesorhizobium; species Mesorhizobium sp. WSM4832. The sequence continues at coordinate 145,526 of NZ_JBVVQH010000012.1, forward strand.
ATGCAACCCGGATTCGATCGATTTCCGCCTGCGCACCCGCTATCTCGACGAGAAGGCCGAGACGCTCGACGAGGCGATGGCAATGATCGAGCGCTGGACCAAGGCCGGCGAGGCGAAGTCGGTCGGCCTGCTCGGCAACGCGGCCGAGATCGTGCCGGAGATGTTCAGGCGCGGCATCCGCCCGGATATGGTCACCGACCAGACCTCGGCGCACGACCCCATCAACGGCTATCTGCCCAAGGGCTGGACCATGGCCGAGTGGCGCGAGAAGCGCAGCTCGGATCCGAAGGCCGTCGAAAAGGCTGCCCGCGCCTCGATGCGCGAGCATGTCGAGGCGATGGTGGCGTTCTGGAACGCCGGCGTGCCGACGCTCGACTACGGCAACAACATCCGCCAGGTCGCCAAGGACGAAGGCTTCGAGAACGCCTTTGCCTTTCCGGGTTTCGTGCCGGCCTATATCCGGCCGTTGTTCTGCCGCGGCATCGGCCCGTTCCGCTGGGCAGCACTCTCCGGCGATCCGGAAGACATCTACAAGACCGACGCCAAGGTGCGCGAGCTCACCCCCGGCAACACCCATCTGCACAACTGGCTCGACATGGCGCGCGAGCGCATCTCGTTCCAGGGCCTGCCGGCGCGCATCTGCTGGGTCGGCCTCGGCGACCGCCACCGGCTCGGCCTCGCCTTCAACGAAATGGTGGCCAAGGGCGAGCTCAAGGCGCCTGTCGTCATCGGCCGCGACCATCTCGATTCCGGCTCGGTCGCCTCGCCGAACCGCGAGACCGAGGCGATGAAGGACGGTTCCGACGCCGTTTCCGACTGGCCGCTGCTCAACGCGCTGCTCAACACCGCGTCGGGCGCCACCTGGGTGTCGCTGCACCATGGCGGCGGCGTCGGCATGGGCTTCTCGCAGCATGCCGGCATGGTCATCGTCGCCGACGGCACGGCTGACGCGGCAAAGCGCCTGGAGCGCGTCTTATGGAACGATCCGGCGACCGGCGTCATGCGCCATGCCGACGCCGGCTACGACATCGCGATTGACTGCGCGAAAGAGCACCAGCTCAACCTGCCGGGCATTCTGGGCTAAAACGATGCGCATCCTTCGTGCCGCCGGCTACCGCGTCATGCCGTGGAAGAATGGCGGCGGCACGACCACCGAGATCGCCGTCTCGCCCGACGGCGCCGGGCTCGAAGATTTCGAATGGCGCGTCTCGATGGCCCGCGTCGAAACCAGCGGGCCGTTCTCCAGCTTCGCCGGCATCGACCGCACGCTGTCGGTGCTGGAAGGCGAGGGGATTGTCCTCGACATCGCCGGCCGGCCGTCGGCGCGGCTGACCGCGGCCTCAGTGCCGCTCGCCTTTCCGGGCGACGTGCCGACCGGTGCGGCGCTGATCGGCGGTCCGATCACCGACCTCAACGTCATGACCCGCCGTGGCCGCATGGCCCATAAGGTCGAGCGCAGGGTGTTCTCCGGCGAGTTTCGCCTTACGCCGCAGGCCGACATCACGCTCGTTTTTGCCGTCGACGGCGGCGTCACGCTGTCCACGGACGATGCGCCGAGCCTCGGACCGCTCGATACGCTGATCCTCGATCGGGGCGGCCAGGAATTGCGGCTTCAACCCAAGGGGCAGGGCCTGCTTTTCGTGATCGAGCTGCACCGCCTCGCCGCTAACCATTAACGGCTGTTGCCAAACATGATCGCTGCTCGGGCGAATTATCGCCCGGCCCCTTGCATGTATCACGAAAAAGCCCGAATCCTTGCCCTGATCCAACCGGGGGCGGAGAGCGAGGGGCGTTCGCCCACAAGCTGTCGAAAGGGCACGCCCCTGTCGTGGTGCGCAAGACAAACTTTCGGCCAAGCAGTCATGCAACCAATTGCAATTGAGCCGGTTTTAGGGGCATTGCCGTGGCGGTGACGCCGCATTGCGCCCCGCCTTACGGAATTTTCAATGAACATTCAGACGAATCCCAACAAGATCGAACAGACGAGCGCCGGCTTCCCGATGGCGACGGACGCCCCGATACGCTCCAATTTCCTGCCTGAAGACCGGTTGCGCGCCTTGGGCGTCGCGTTGGCCAAGGGCGAGGTCAAGGAATTGTTCGGCCTCGCCCCGTTCGAATTCCAGGCCCGCATCCGCGACAGCGCCAAGAAGATCCTCGAAGTCTACCGCTCGACCAATGCCGCCCAGGCCAAGGGCGAGACCATCACGCCGGCCGCGCAATGGCTGCTCGACAACAATTACCTGGTCGAAGAGACCATCTTCCAGGTCAAGCGCGACCTGCCGCGCAGGTTCTATCGGCAGTTGCCGACGCTCACGCTCGGCGACGGCACGGTGCTGCCACGCGCCTTCGTCGTTGCCTGGAGCTATGTCGAGCATTCCGACAGCTCGGTCTCGGCCAACATGTTCAAGGCCATCGTCGAGGGCTTCCAGTCGATCGAGCCGATGAAGATCGGCGAGCTCTGGGCGCTGCCGTCGCTGCTGCGTTTCGTGCTGATCGAGAACCTGCGCCGCATCGCCGTGCGCGTCGATCGCACCAGGCAGATGCGACACATCGCCAACGAGATCGCCGACCGCGTGCTGGCGACCGACGACAATGCCGACCGGACAAGAATCCTGTCGACCTACAGCGCGCATGCACAGGACACCACTTTCGCCACCCAGTTGCTCTACCGCCTGCGCGACGGGTCCCAGAATGCCGGCCGCGCGCTGGAATGGCTGGAAGGCGAGCTGGAAAAGACCGGCTCCGACGCCGAGGAGATCATCATCTCCGAGCATCAGACGCTCTCCAGCGGCAATGTCACCACCGGCAACATCATCCGCGGCCTGCGCCTCATCAACGACGTCGACTGGACGGTCTGGTTCGAAGGCGTCAGCCGCATCGACACGCTGCTGCGCGAGCGCACCGATTTCGCCGACCTCGATTTCTTCTCGCGCGACCAGTACCGCACGGCGATCGAGCAGCTGGCGCGCCGCTCCGACCTGTCCGAATACCGGGTGGCCGAGAAAGCCATCGAGCTTGCCGGCCACACGCCCGGCCTCACCGACGCGTCCGGCGTGCCCGAAACCGCCGACCCCGCCGTGCACACCGACGTCGGCTTCTTCCTGGTCGGTCCGCGCCGGCAGGAACTGGAAAAGGCGATCGGCTACCGGCCGCCTTTCTATGTGACCTTCAAGCGCGGCTTCGCCAGTGCCGGCTGGCTGGGCATCGTCGTGCCGGTCTTCCTGTTGACGGCGCTGCTGCTGGTTCTGTCGGGAAGGGCGCTGGCCAATCTCGGCCTGTCGGTGGAATCGATCACGCTGATGCTGGCGCTGTTCGCGGTGCCGGCCAGCGAAGGCGCGCTGGCCTTCTTCAACACCGTGGTCGCGCTGTTCCTGAGACCGACCAGGCTTGTCGGCTACGACTACAACAAGCACGGCATTCCGGCCGAGGCGCGCACGCTGGTCGTTGTGCCCTCGCTGATCGGCTCGCGCGACGATGTCGAGGAAAATATCCGCAACATCGAGGTGCATCACCTCGCCAATACGGCGGCAGAGATCCGTTTCGCTCTATTGTCCGACTGGCCGGATTCAAAGACGGAGATCGACGCCGCCGATATCGAGATCCTGCAATATGCCCGCGACGAAATCGCCAGGCTCAATGCCCGCTATCCGTCGGAAGGCTCGCCGCGCTTCTATCTCTTGCATCGGCGCCGGCTCTACAACCAGGCGCAGGGCTGCTGGATGGGCTGGGAGCGCAAGCGCGGCAAGCTGCATGAGCTGAACCTTCTGCTGCGCGGCGACAGCGACACCACCTTCCTGCCTTTAGACGTGCCACTGCCGGAAACGGTCGTTTACGTGATGACGCTCGACGCCGACACGCGCACCACGCGCGACGCTGTTTCGAGCCTTGTCGGCAAGCTCGCCCATCCGCTGAACCGTCCGCATTTCGATCCGGTCAAGCGCGTCGTCAGCGCCGGCTACACCATCCTGCAGCCGCGCATCACCGCTTCGCTCACCAGCGGCGACGATGCCTCCTTCTTCCAGCGCGTCTTCTCCGCCAATCGCGGCCTCGACCCGTATGTTTTCGCCGTCTCCGACGTCTATCAGGACGTCTTTGGCGACGGTTCCTTCACCGGCAAGGGCCTCTACCATGTCGATGCCTTCGAGGCGGCGCTGAAGGACCGCATCGACGAGAACACCATCCTCAGCCACGATCTGCTCGAAGGCGCGCTGGCGCGCGCGGCGCTGGTCACCGACGTCGAGCTGGTCGAGGACTATCCGACCCGCTACTCGGTCGACGCCTCGCGCCACCACCGCTGGGCGCGCGGCGACTGGCAGTTGCTCGGCTATATCTTCGATCCGCGCTCCGGCGTCCCGGCGATGTCGCGCTGGAAGATGGTCGACAACCTGCGCCGCTCGGTCACCCCGATCTTCTGGGTCATGGCCTGCGTCGCCGGCTGGACGCTGCTGCCCTTCACCCAGGCGGCGCAATGGCAGGCGCTCTTGATCCTCAGCCTGTTCATGGCGCCGACCTTCGACATCGTGAACGGCATCCTGCCGAAGAGCGGCGACCAGACGCCGCGCGGCCATTTCTCCGCTTTGGCCCGCGACACCGTGTTCGGCACCGCCCTGGTGGCGCTCAAGGTGCTCCTGATGGCGCATCTCGCCTGGATGATGGGCGATGCCATCGTCCGCACCATCTACCGTCTCTTCGTCAGCCGGCAGAACATGCTCGAATGGCGCACCGCCTCGCAAGCACACAAGAGCGGCGGCAGCGATATCAGCGCCTACTACAGCATGATGTATGGCGCGGTGATCATCGGCGTCGTCGGCCTTGCAATTCCTGTGCTGGCCGACTCCACCGGCGCCTTCGTCGCCTTCTTCTTCGCCATCTTCTGGATCGCTTCGCCTGCCGTCGCCTGCTGGATCAGCCGCTCGGCCGAGACCGAGGACAGGCTGCGCATCTCGGCGGCCGACATCCATGCGCTGCGCACCTTCGCGCGCCGCACCTGGCATTATTTCGAGACCTTCGTCACGCCCGAGCATCATCATCTTCCGCCGGACAATTTCCAGGAAAGCCCGGCGCCGGTTGTGGCGCCGCGCACCTCGCCGACCAATATCGGCGTCTATCTGCTCTCGGTGGTGTCGGCGCGCGATTTCGGCTGGATCAGCTTGTCGGACGCCATCACCCGCATCGACGCCACGATGACCACCATCGAGAACATGCCGCGCGACCGCGGCCATCTCTACAACTGGTATGACACGACGACGCTGAAGCCGCTTTATCCGCTCTATATCTCGGCGGTCGACAGCGGCAATCTCGCCGGCCATCTGGTCGCGGTGGCGGCGTCCTGCGCCGAATGGGCCGAAGCGCCGTCGGTCCATCTGCAGGGCGATTTCGAAGGCATCATCGACACCGTCAGCATTCTCGACGAGAGCCTGGACGAATTGCCGGACGACCGCAGGCAGCTGCGGCCGCTGCGCCAGCGCCTTGCCGATCGTCTCGACGGCATGCGTCGCGCCGTGGCGACCATCAAGGCGCAGCCCGAGATGGCGTCGATCCGCACCATCAACCTTGCCGTGCTGGCGGGTGAGATACGCAAGCTCGCCACCGCCATCCACACCGAGGCGGCCTCGCCGAAGAGCGATGTCATCGCCGACTGGGCGGAACGGCTGGAAGCGACCTGCGAGGCGCATGTGCATGACTCGCATAATGACGAGAGCGCGGTCGCCGCATTGCGCGCCAAGTTGCTCGCTTTGCGCGAGCGCTGCCGCCGTTATGCCTTCGAGATGGATTTCTCCTTCATGATGCGGCAGGAGCGCAAGCTGCTGTCGATCGGCTTCCGGGTCGAGGACCGCCAGCTCGACGAGAGCTGCTACGACCTGCTCGCCTCCGAGGCGCGGCTCACCAGCCTGTTCGCCATCGCCAAGGGCGACTTGCCGACCGAGCACTGGTTCCGTCTCGGCCGGCCGATCGTCGAGATCGGCTTCCAGGGCGCGCTGATGTCCTGGTCGGGCTCGATGTTCGAGTACCTGATGCCGCCGTTGGTGATGAAGGAGCCCCAGGGCTCGATCCTCAACCAGACCAGCAAGCTCATCATCAAGCGCCAGATCCAGTATGCGCGTTCCAAGAACGTGCCCTGGGGCATTTCGGAAGCGGCCTACAACGCCCGCGACCGCGAGCTCACCTATCAGTACACCAATTTCGGCGTGCCCGGCCTCGGCCTGAAGCGCGGCCTTGGCCAGAACACCGTGATCGCGCCCTATGCGACGATCCTGGCGGCGCAGTTCAGCCCACGCGAGGCGGTGCAGAACCTGCAGCGGCTGCGCTCGATCGGGGCGCTTGGCCGCCACGGCTTCTACGACGCGGTCGACTTCACGCCGCAGCGCGTGCCCGAAGGCACCGACCACGCCGTGGTGCAGAACTACATGGCGCACCATTCCGGCATGTCGATCGCCGCTGTCGCCGACGCTATTTTCGAGGGCCGGCTGCGCGAGCGTTTCCACAGCGACCCGGTGATCGAATCCGCCGAGCTTCTGTTGCAGGAGAAGGCGCCCCGCGACATTCCGACAGCAACCGTCAGGACAGAAGCCGACGAGCGTTCAAAGGACGAGACCGAGACCGAGAGCCCCGACAGCCGCGTTGTCCTCGACCCGATCAAGGCGCTGCGGGCGACCAACGTCATGTCCAACGGCCGCTATTCGGTCATGGTCACCGCCACCGGCTCCGGCTACAGCCGCTTCGGCGAGCTTGCCGTCACCCGCTGGCAGCCGGATCCGAGCGAGGATCGCCTCGGCTCCTACATCTTCCTGCGCGACATCACGACGGGCGACTGGTGGTCGGCCACCGCCGAGCCGAAGCGCGCCGAGGGCGAACGCGTCCAGACGCTGTTTGCCGACGACAAGGCAAGCTTCACCAAGACGGTGGGCTCGCTGCGTTCCGAAGTCGAATGCATTGTGATCTCCGAAGGCAATGGCGAGGGCCGCCGCATCACGCTCTACAATGACGGCGCCACCGACCGGCATATCGAGGTGACCTCCTTCGCCGAGCTGGTGCTCGGCAACGAGGCCTCGGACAACGCGCATCCGGCGTTCTCCAAGATGTTCATCGAGACCGAGATCGCCCCGAACAATGGCGCGATCTTCGCCACAAGGCGCAAGCGCGACAACAACGATCCCGATCTCACCATGGTGCATTTCGTCACCGACCCCGCGGGTCCGTCGCGCGACGCCGAGGCCGAGACCGATCGGCGCGCCTTCATCGGCCGTGGCCGCACCATCGCCGATGCCGTCGCCTTCGACCCCGGCGTCAGGCTTTCCGGCAGCCAGGGCTTCACGCTCGACCCGGTGGCGGCGCTGCGCCGCCAGGTGCGCGTGCCGGCCAACAAGAAGATCTCGCTGACCTTCTGGACGGCAGTCGGCGCCAATCGCGGCGATCTCGACGAGGCGATCGCCCGCCTTGACCACCAGGAGAGCTTTGCCCGCCAGGCCATGCTTGCCTGGACGCGCAGCCAGGTGCAGACGCGTCATCTGGGCCTGAGCCTCACCGACGCCGCCAATGTGCAGAAGCTGGCGCGCTATCTGATCTATCCCGATCCGTTCCTGCGCCTGCCGGCGGAATCCATCGCCTCCGGTCTTGGCCGTCAGTCGAGCCTGTGGCCGACCAGCATCTCCGGCGATTACCCGATCTTCCTCGTGCGCATCGGCGATGTCGCCGACCTCGAGATCGTCGCTCAGGCGCTCCGCTTCCAGGAATACATGCGCGCCCGCGGCATGATGATCGACTTCGTCGTCGTCAACGAGCAGGCCTCGTCCTATGTGCAGGACCTGCAGCGCGCGGTGGAGACGCTGTGCGAGAACAGCCGCCTGCGCGGCCGCGAGCTAGGCCCCCGCCAGCACATCTTCGCGGTGCGCCGCGACCTGATGGACGAGCCGACCTACAAGACCTTGCTGTCGGTGGCGCGCGTCGTGCTGCATACGCGCAATGGCACGATCTTCGACCAGCTCGAACGCGCCGAGACCGCGGCCCTCCAGGCCCGCGATGCCTTGCTTCAGGCGGAAGGCGGCACGCCGCGCGACCCCATTGCGCCGTTGCCCTTGCCGGTGCCTGCAAGCAAGGGCGGAGCCGACATCGCCGCCGACGGCGGCGGGCTGAGCCTGTGGAACGGTTTTGGCGGCTTTGACGGCGACGGCCGCCACTATGTGACGCGATTGACCGGGAGGCGTTCGACGCCGCAGCCCTGGATCAACGTGATCTCCAACCCCTCCTTCGGCTTCCACGTCTCGGCGGAAGGTGCCGGCTTCACCTGGAGCCGCAACAGCCGCGACTACCAGCTGACGCCATGGTCGAACGACCCGGTGTCGAACCGGCCGGGCGAGGGCTTCTATGTCTTCGACCACGCCAGCGGCAAGGCGTTCTCGCCGATGGCTGCGACGGTTCGCGATCCGTCGATGACCTATGAGACCTGGCACGGCCAGGGCTTCTCGACTTTCCGCTCGAGGCGAGGTCCTCTGTCGATGGACCTCACGCAGGTGGTCGACCCCGCCGATCCGGTGAAGATCACCCGGTTGCGCATCCAGAACTCCGGCTCCATGCCGGCGCGGCTGCGCGTCTATGCCTATGCCGAATGGGTGCTGGGCGGCCACCGCTCGCGCACTGCGGCGACCATCGTGCCCACGCGGGACGAGGCGACAGGCGCGCTCTTGGCGCAGAACCCCTATGGCCTCGACTTCGGCGAACGGGTTGCTTTCCTGGCGGCCGCCCACACCGTCCATTCGGTGACGGCAGATCGCAGCGAGTTCATCGGCAGGCATGGCACGACCGAGTATCCGCAGGCCGTGCTTGGCGGGGTTGCGCTCTCCGGCCGCATCGAGGCGGGCGACGATCCGTGCGCGGTCGTCGCCAGCGACATCGACATTCCGGCTGGCGGCGACGTCACGCTGCTCTGGCTGCTTGGCGACGCGTCCACGCCCGCCGAGGCAAGCGCGCTGGTGCAGGCCCATCGCGGCAAGGATTTCGATCGGCGGCTGGCCGACAACGAAAAGGCCTGGCGCGGCTTCCTCGACACCATCCAGGTCGAGACGCCCGACGTGGCGATGAACGCCATGGTCAACCACTGGCTGCCTTACCAGAGCCTGGCCTGCCGCATCCGCGCCCGCTCTGCCTTCTATCAGGCGAGCGGCGCTTTCGGCTTCCGCGACCAGCTGCAGGACACACTCGCCCTTCTGGCGCATGACCCAAAGCTGGCGCGCGACCAGATCCTCAACGCCGCGCGACGGCAATTCCCGGAAGGCGACGTGCAGCACTGGTGGCTGCCGCGCACCGATGCCGGGGTGCGCACCATGATCTCGGACGACGTTGTCTGGCTGGCGCACGCGACGGCCCGCTATATCGAGGTGACCGGCGACGCCGCGATCCTCAAGGAGCCATTGCCGTTCATCGACGGACAGCAGCTCGGCGAGGGCGAGCATGACGCCTTCTTCACGCCGGAGATCACCAAGAACACCGCACCGCTCTATGACCATTGCGCGCGGGCGCTCGATCTCGCGATCAAGCGCAGCAGTCCTGCCGGCCTGCCGCTCATCCTCGGCGGCGACTGGAACGACGGCATGAACCGTGTCGGCGAGGGCGGCAAGGGCGAGAGCGTTTGGCTGGGATGGTTCCTGTTGAAGACGCTCACGGACTTCGCGCCTGTCGCCAAGGGGCAAGGCGATACCAAGCGGGCACAGGCCTGGGTGAAGCATGCCGACGCACTGAAAAGGGCGCTGGAAAGCACCGCCTGGGACGGCCAGTGGTACCGGCGCGGCAGCTTCGACGACGGTACGCCGCTCGGCTCGCACGATTCCGACGAGTGCAAGATCGATTCCATCGCCCAGTCCTGGAGCGTGCTGTCGGGCGAGGGCGATCCCGCGCGCTCGACGACGGCTATGCAGCAGGCGACCAAGATGCTGGTCGATGACGAGCTCAAGATCGTCAAGCTGTTCACGCCGCCCTTCTCCAAGAGTGAGAAGGACCCTGGCTACATAAGGAGCTACCCGCCGGGCGTGCGCGAGAATGGCGGCCAGTACACCCATGCCGCGACCTGGTTCGTCATCGCGCTGGCCGAAATGGGCCGCACCGATGAGGCCTATCGCTGCTTCTCGATGCTGAACCCGGTCAATCACGCTTCGGACGAAGCGGCGGCAGAACACTACCGTGTCGAGCCCTATGTCGTGGCAGCCGACATCTATGCCGGCGAGGGCAAGGGCGGCCGCGGCGGCTGGACCTGGTATACGGGCTCGGCCGGCTGGCTTTATCGCGCGGCGGTGGAAGGCATCCTCGGCATCGAGCGGCGCGGCAAGGAGATCACGTTTAGGCCGAAGCTGCCCGGGCACTGGGACGGCTACGCTGCGACGCTCAAGATGTTCGACGGCGAGATCAAGGTTCGCGTCATCCGCGACAAAAAGACCAAGTCGATCTCGCTTGAAGTCGACGGTTCGAAGAAAAAATCGACCTCCTTTGAGCCGAAAGCGGGTGGCAAGACCGAGGTCGTCGTCAAGATACCTGCGTAATATCAAAGACTTGGCTTGTTGGCTGGACACCCTTCTGGGTGCGCGGCCAAGCTTGGCCTTTTACTTGGCGCGGATGCCGCGCCAGGTCCCGTCCGCTCTTTAGGGCCCGCTAAGCAAGCAGCTTGTGATTAAAAATGTGGCAGCGCGGGACAGCTGCCATTATTTTGCCGCAAGGCTGACATTTCACCTTTTATCTCAAACCGTTAGGTGATCACGCCAGATTTCGCACCGTCGTCATCTTTTGTTCGCTAAATGGGAACGGAAGGGATAGACGGCGCATTGTTTCGCGACACATTAACCGATACGTGTCAGAAAATGGTGCGGTGCACAATATCGGCATCGAGCACGGAACAAGAGTTTGGCGGAGTAGCTGAAGTGTCCCTTCTGCAGATCTACTTTAGAGCGCTGGGTTATCTGGCGGCGGACAAGAAGCGCGTCGCGCTGATCTGCGCCGCCAACATCGTGCTGGCGGCGATCGCAATCCTCGAGCCGATCCTGTTGGGTCGGGTGATCGGTGCCATTTCAGAAAAGGGCCCGGTGTTTTCAACGCTCGCCGTCTGGGCTGCCCTCGGTGCCTTCAACGTCATCGCCTTCGTCCTGGTGGCGCGCGGTGCCGATCGCTTTGCCCATGCCCGCCGCTCTGAAGTGCTGTGCCAGTCCTTCGAGCGCGTCATCACCATGCCGCTTGCCTGGCACCACCAGCGCGGCGCCTCCAATTCGCTGCACACGCTGCTGCGCGCTGTCGAGACCCTGTTCAGCCTGTGGCTCGAATTCATGCGCGTGCACCTCTCGACGGCCATCGCGCTGGTGCTTCTGGTGCCGACCGCGCTTGCCATGGACATCCGCATGTCCATTGTGCTGCTTGGCCTCGGCATCCTTTACGTTGGCATCGGCCGTATCGTCATGCGCCGGACCAAGTCAGGGCAGACTGCCGTGGAACGCCACTACCACACCGTGTTTGCCCATGTGACCGACAGCGTCAGCAATGTCGCCGTGCTGCAGAGCTACAACCGCATCGGCCATGAGACCGCGACGTTGAAGCGTTACGTCAAGGACCTGCTCGACGCGCAGAACCCGGTGCTCGACTGGTGGGCGATCGCCAATGCGCTGAACCGCCTGTCCTCGACCATCTCGATGATGATCGTGCTCTCGATCGGCGCCTATCTCGTCACCCGTGGTGAGCTGCGCGTCGGTGATGTCGTCGCCTTCATCGGCTTTGCAGGGATGCTGATCGCCCGTCTGGACCAGATGTCGGCCTTCACCACTCAGATTTCCGAGGCCCGCGCCAAGCTCGAGGAATTCTATCGCCTCGAGGACTCGGCTGCCGAAACCGCCGAGCCGGACGGCCTGCGCGAGCTCACCAACGTCACCGGCCATGTCCGCTTCGAGAACGTCGGCTTCGAGTTCGCCAATTCCGGCCACGGCATCGAGGACGTCTCGTTCGAGGTCCAGGCCGGCCAGACGGTTGCCATCGTCGGCCCGACCGGCGCTGGCAAGACGACGCTCATCAATCTGTTGCAGCGGGTCTTCACGCCGTCCAGCGGCCGTATCCTGATCGACGGTGTCGACACCAAGACGGTGACCCGCAAGTCGTTGCGCCACTCGATCGCGACCGTCTTCCAGGACGCCGGCCTACTCAACCGCTCGATCGAGGACAATATCCGCGTCGGCCGCGCCGATGCGAGCAATGACGAGATCCACGCCGCCGCCAATGCCGCCGCCGCGCAGGACTTCATCCTGGCCAAGAGCTGCGGCTACGACACCGTCGTCGGCGAGCGCGGCGGCCAGCTCTCGGGTGGCGAGCGCCAGCGTATCGCCATTGCCCGCGCCGTGCTGAAGGACGCGCCGATCCTGGTGCTCGACGAGGCGACCAGCGCGCTCGACGTCGAGACCGAGGACCGCGTCAAGGAGGCGATCGACGAGCTGCGCCGCGACCGCACGACCTTCATCATCGCCCACCGCCTGACCACGGTCCGCGACGCCGACCTCGTCGTCTTCATGGACAAGGGCAAGGTGGTCGAGATGGGCGGCTTCACCGAGCTGTCGCTGCGCAACGGCCGCTTCGCCAGCCTGCTGCGCGCCGGCGGCCTGCTCAACGACGAAGAGGTCCGCCGCCTCAGCCGTCCGGTCAACGAAGCGGCGTAGGTTCTTCCCTTCTCCCCTTGTGGGAGAAGGTGTCGCCGAAGGCGACGGATGAGGGGTGTTCCAGGGAACACCAGCGTCTCACTCCGCTGGAACACCCCTCATCCGTCTCGGCGCTACGCGCCGATCCACCTTCTCCCACAAGGGGAGAAGGCAAAGTGCGACATCCGTCCGATTGCCCCTGACCGCTTGCCGGGCTATTTAGGTCGTCATGAGCGACACCACCTCACGCTTGGCCGGCTGGACCGATCTCGCCAACCCGACGCGCTTCGTCGGGCTGGCCGACAAGTTCGTTCCCTGGCTGGCAGCGGTTGCGGCGATCCTGCTCGCCGTGGGGCTGTATATGAGCTTCACCGCGCCGGAGGATTTCCAGCAGGGCATCACGGTGCGCATCATGTATATCCACGTGCCTTTCGCGTGGCTCGCCATGATGTGCTACACGATCATGGCGATCTCGGCGCTCGGCACGCTGGTCTGGCGCCATCCGCTGGCCGATGTCGCGCTGAAATCGGCGGCACCGATCGGCGCTACCTTCACCGCGCTGGCACTGATCACCGGTTCCATCTGGGGCAAGCCGATGTGGGGCACCTGGTGGGTGTGGGACGCCCGGCTGACCTCGGTCTTCGTGCTCTTCCTGATGTATCTCGGCATCATCGCGCTGACCCGCGCGCTGGACGACGCCGGCCGCGCCGCCTGGGCCGCCGCCATCATCACGCTGGTCGGCTTCATCAACATCCCGATCATCAAATTCTCGGTCGATTGGTGGAACACGCTGCACCAGCCGGCCTCGGTCTTTCGGCTCGGCGGCCCGACCATCGACCCCTCGATGCTGTGGCCGCTCGCCGTCATGGCGCTCGGCTTCACGGTGCTGTTCTTCGCGCTGCATTTTATGGCGATGCGCACGGAAATATTCCGCCGCCGCGTGACTGCGATGCGCAGAGTTGCCGCCCGGCAGGCCGAGGGGCAGTAGGCGTCAACCCATCCTGCCGCGCGCCACCACCGGCAGCGTTTCCAGCACCTTGTCGCCGTCGATCAGATGCACCTGGTCGAACAGGTTCGTCACCACGCAGCAATGGTCGGGCACGACGCGCACGCGTTCGCCGATGCGAAGGCTGGCGCCTTCCGCAAGCGTGATGGTGCCATGCTCTTCGCTCAAGCCCGTGACGCGAGCGCCGGGGATACCGAGCAGCTCGCCGAATTCGGGCAGCCCCAGCGTATCGGAGGACAGCGCCTTGCTGCCGCTGTCGAGGATGGCGCGCGTCGCCGTCGGATGGCTGACGACGGTGGTAAGCACTGTCAGCGCGCAGTCGTCCAGCGTGCCGACGCCTTTGGCGACCTGGTAGCGGTCAAGATAGATGTAGGTGCCGGGCCGGTATTCGGTGACGACGCTATCCTCGCCCGAACGCCACATGTCCGGCGTGCCGCCGCTGGAGATGCGTTCGCATTCGAGCCCCGCCGCGGCGAGCGCGTTGCGCGCAGTCTTCAGCCAGGCATCCGCCTCGGCCGCGCGACCGGCGGCCGGATAGGTCATCAGCCCGCCGAAGGCGAGGCCCTTGGCCTGGTCGATCACCTTCGCCAGCGCCAGCGCATCGTCGGCACTCTGCGCGCCGCAACGGCCCATGCCGGTGTCGCACTCGACCAGCACGGACAGCGGATGGCCGGCATCGGTGAAGATGGCGGCAAGCCCCTCCAGCGTCTCATGGCTGTCCGCCGTCACCGAGAGCGTGACGCGGCCATGCAGCGCCTTCAGCCGCTCCAATTTGGCGCGCCCGAGGATGTTGTACGGGAGAAATATATCGGTCAGCCCGGCATCGGCCATCACCTCGGCCTCGCCGATCTTCTGGCAGGTGATGCCGACCGCGCCCGCCGCGACCTGCTTCTTCGCCCAGTAGGGTAGCTTGTGCGTCTTGATGTGCGGGCGGAGCTTCAGCCCGTGGGCGTCGGCATGCGCCTGCGCCTTTTTGATGTTGGCTTCGGCGCGGGCCGCGTCGATCAGGATCGCCGGCGTATCGAGGTCGTCTATGTTTGGCATGAAAATCACCATCTCAAAGCATGTCTTCCGAAAGTGGGAACCGGTTTCGGCACAAAGACATGCATAAAATCGAAAAAGACTGGTTGGGTTTATGGTCCCGATCCGACCGGATGTCACGGGGCCAGGGCGGTCAGATTGCGTCGACAGCGGACCGGCATTGGGCTATTCGGATGGGCAGATTTTCAGCAAGCAGCGGCCGGAAGGAAACACAACCATGAAGCGCTCAAAAATCAATGACATCATCCGTGAAGCCGATGCCTTCATCCGCTCCTTCGGCTACATCATGCCGCCCTTCGCCTACTGGTCGCCGGAAGAGATGAAGGCGCACAAGGGCGACTCCTCGGCGATTTTCAGCTCGCGCCTCGGCTGGGACATCACCGACTACGGCCAGGAGAAGTTCGACGAGCTCGGCCTGTTCCTATTCACCGTTCGCAACGGCCGCTACGAGGACATGAAGCTCGGCATGGGCATGCTCTATGCCGAGAAAATCATGATCTCGCGCAAGGATCAGCTCTCGCCGATGCACCGCCACAACATCAAGGCCGAGGACATCATCAACCGCGGCGGCGGCAAGCTGGTGCTGGAATTGTTCATGCATGACCGCGACGGCGGCATCGACCCGAAGGCCGAAGTGTCGGTGCCGGTCGACGGTACCATCCACAGATTGCCGGCGGGCGGGCTCCTGAAGCTCGATCCCGGCCAGAGCGTGACGCTGCTGCCCGGCGTCTGGCATGCCTTCTGGGCCGAGGGCAAGGACGTGCTGATCGGCGAGGTCTCGACCGTCAATGACGACCTCACCGACAATGTCTTCCGCGACCCCATCGGCCGCTTCTCCAACATCGAAGAGGATGTGGCGCCGGTGCACCTGCTGGTGTCGGACTACGAGAAGTGGGTGGGGTAGCGCGAGGGCCTAGTCGTCCCAGTTCAGCTGCTGAAAGAATGTCCAGATGCTGATGGTGCTGTCATCCTGATCGCTTGTGCTATGCAGCGTCAAGACTATATCCACGGTGGGCGGCGCTTTGATCATGACGGTAATCACGCGCGTCCCATCTTCAGGCACGATACCTATGCCCGAGGTCATTTCCCAATTTCCGCCGGCCTGCTGAAGTCGGGGAGAGGAATCTTCGAACTGCTCCTTCATCGATGCATCGTTTGGAAACGGTTCGTCGGTGAGTGAGGCGAACTCGTTCCATGAGCCCAAAACGGCGGCCTGAATGACGCGCTCGATTCTAGCTGCTTCTGCTTCGCTGACCCTAACCTTCACGCCGTTGACCCTCCCGCTTGCGATATAGCGGGCCGTTAGCGACACAGTTCAATGCAATCCCGAACAGCGCGTCCGAGATTCCCGGGCGCGCCTGTTGAATACAAGATGGCGTCCAGCGGTAGGGCACTCTCTCTGTTCACTTTGGCGTAGGGGGTAAGTTTGTATCTGTCTTCCCTTTCCTGGTCGACCGACATTTGTCGGGATTTCCCAAGGAAGGACTTGTATGATCTGAAACCAAAACGCCAGGCCGATCTGTCGAGCAGAATCGTATCAACAATCTCGTCGGGCACGCCACTGACATGAGCGCGGAGCGCGCTCAGTGTTGCCGCCCCCATCTCTTTGTCGGAGACTGAAGGTAGCTCGCCAACCAGGATGACCGGACCGGCAAACATCTCCCAGCCATCGCGCGTAGTGACCATAGGAATTACGAAAATTCTTTCGCCTACTATGTTCAGGAAGCAACGCTTCATTTGCTGGCTCTATCCGAGAGACGCGGCTCACCGCGCATACTTATCCGCCTTGCGGTTCCCCAGCAGCAGCTTGCGCTCCAGATGTGCTCTGAGCTCACCGTAATACGCGGTGAGAAAAGCCTTTGAATCGATCGGCTCGACCCTGGCGCCGATCTTGCGGCTGATCGTTTCCGCGACCGCCTTCAGCGCGGAATAATCGTTGCGGCGCAGCACCTCTTCCAGCTTCTGCAGCTCGGCGATGCCGTAGGCATCGAGTTGCGCGGCGCTGAACTGGAAACGGGCCGCGACCGGATCCTTGCGCAGCGAAAGATCCTCGACCAACGCCACTTTCGGCGCTTCGACCACCCAGGTGCCGGCGAGCAGGTCGCCGATCCTCAGCCGGTCGCGGTTGAAGAGCGGGAACAGCGAGAACAGCAGCGCCCACACCAGTCCGAAGATGGTCGTCAGCGTGTCGGCGACATCGGCGCTGGCGCGCGCGGCGAGGATCGACAGCGGCAGGAACACCTCGATCTCGCGCATCAGATTGCGCGCGATGACCTGGTCGAGAGTGAGACCGGCGCCGTTGCGCGAAGCGACCCTGACGCCAACCATGCGCTTGCCCGGTGTCGCGGCCCGCCGGCCTGCCTCGAAGGCGATGAAATAGACGTTGCGCAGGAAGAAGATGAAGATGACCCAGACGATGAACAGCGGCTGCGCATCCTGGAAGCCGAGGCCGGCAAGGCCGAAGATCATCACCAGGGAGATGACCACGGCCGCGACAATGATGATCACCACGTCGAGCAGGAACCCGGAAGCGCGGGTGCCGGCATCCGCCAGCTTGACCCGCAGGTCCACGCCCTCCGGCGTGACCAAGGGCCGGACCATGGCAGCAGGGTTCTTGGGCTTCGCTGTCCTAGCGGTCGCCATGGCGCACCATACGGAACAGGTAGAAATAACAGAGCCAGAAGGCCAGCATGCCGCCGCCAATCGAATAGCGGGCGATGTCGCCGGTGATTGTCTGCCGGCCGATGCCTTCCAGCAGCCCGGCAAAAAGCAGCATCACGGTGACGCCGACCATGGCGGTTGCCGCCACGCGCCCGGCCCGTGCCGCGGCCGCCATGCGGGTCAGTTCGGCGGGAAAGGCGATGCTGGTGCCGATGCGCATGCCGGCAGCGCCCGCGATGGCGATGGCGAACAGTTCCGTCGTGCCGTGGATCGAAAGCCAGCCGCCGAGCTCGAAGCCGAGGCCCTTGGCGGAGTAGATCTGGAAAATGGCGCCGAGCATACAGCCGTTCATCAGGATGATCAGCACGCTGGGCACGGCAAAGGCGAAGCCCAGCGCGAAGGCCAGGATCGAGACCTGCGTGTTGTGGGTGAAGAGATAGGCGGCGAAACCTGAGAGGAAGTGATCGCCGCCGTCGTAAAGCACGCTGCGCAATGTTTCGGCCGACGAATCTGGATTGCGCCCGCCGGCCAGGCTCGGCGCGATGATGGCGTCGTACCAGCGCTTGTCGGAGGCGACCAGCCGATAGCCGGCTATCGCGCCGATCACCGTCAGCCCGACTGATGTCCATACCTCGCGCCAAAGGTCACGGATCGCCGCCGGCCAGTCGTGCAGGAAGAAGTCGCCGATGCGCGTTCTCAAGCTCCGCCGCGCGCCATAGAGATAGAAATAGCCGCGCAGGCACAGCGCCTCGAGATAGGCGATCAGCGCGCTGTCGAGCGAGGTCGCGCGCGCCACCGAAAGCGACGACAGCGCCGAGCGGTAGAGCAGCGGCAGCGACAAGAGTTCACCTTCCGACAGCGCCCGCGGCGCGCGCTTCTCGACGCGTGCCAGCAGCGCCTCGAACGCTTTCCAGTCGGCCTCGCGCTCCTGGCGGAAGCTTGCCAGCGACTGGCGCACCGCATCTGTGCCGGCGGACAGCGTCATAGGAAGTTCTCCTCCTTGAGCTGGATATAGCGCTCGACCAAAGCAGGGCCGAGCCGCTGATGGTCGGCCTCGATGACATGCGCGCCGAGCAGCCTGAGCCGCCCGATCACCACTTGCCGCTGCCTCAGTAGATCGCCGGCGGTGACGGAGCGGGCGACATCCTCGGGGGTTGCCGGCGCCATGTCGGCCAGCGTTTCGAGTTCGACGTCCCGCATCAGCATGAACAGCACCAGATGCCGTTCGGTCAGGCGGCCGACGGTGCGCAGCATCAATTCGGCGCTGATCGGATCGACGAAATCGGTGAAGACGATGACCAGCGAGCGCCTGTCGAGCCTGGCCGACAGCGTCGTCAGCGCCAGGGTGAAGTTGGTCTCCTCGGTCGAATAGTCGATCTCGGCGGCGCGCTTCTGGATCATGGTGAAGCTCGGCGAGCCGCGCACGGCGCCGCTGGAGACGCGAGGCCTGGCATCGAAGGAAAACAGGCTGACGAGATCGCCGCTCTTGAGCGCGATGAACGCCGACAGAAGCGCCGCCGTCACCGCACGGTCGACTTTCGGCACGCCGTCGACTGGCTCGCACATCAGCCGGCCGCTATCGATGGCTAAAACGATGTTGTTGTTTTCCTCGATGCGGAATTCGCGCGCCAAAAGCTTGCCGTGGCGGGCGCTGCGCTTCCAGTCGATCATGCGCCGGCCCATGCCGGGCTGGTAATCCTTCAGAGACTCGAACTCGCGGCCCTGGCCGGCGCGCTTCTGCGCATGGCCGTCGGCAAGCGCCGAACGCTGTAGGAGCGTGATCGCCTCGTCGCGCGCGCTGTTGACATTTGGCAGCACCACGACCTTACGGTCGACCGGCAATATAACCTGGTTCCATACCAGTCCGAACGGGCCCTGCCAGCGCAGCCAGAGGTGGTCGAAGCTGGCTATGCCGCGTCGGATGGCCTCGAATTCGAGGTCGAGCGTGCCGCCGCCGGGCGGCAACGCTCCGCCGGTGCCTGCGATCGGTTCAACCCGCTGGTCATGCCCGACACGCGCCTGCAGGCGGCGTAGCTTCACGTCGAGGCCGGCCGCGATGTGCAGCGTGAAACGCCCGCCGACGCCAACCTGCGGCGGCGCTGTCAGCGTCGCGTCGAGCGAGGCGCGGCCCCGCCCGGCGGCTGCGTCCACCGCCAGGAATGCCAGCAGCAGGCAGATCCACAACAGGCCGAGATACCAGACATGCGGCAGCGCAAGCGCGATAAGGAAGGCGGGGATCGCCCCCGCCGCCGCTGCCCAGACCGCTCGGCCGCTCGGATAGATCAACGCGGCGCTTCCGTGTGGTCGACGAGGTCGGAGACGATCTGCTCGACCAGTCGCCCGTCGATCTGCGCCGCTGGCGAGAGAACGACGCGGTGACGCAGCGCCGGCACGGCCAGCGCCTTGACGTCGTCCGGGATGACGTAGTTGCGGCCGTCGAGCGCCGCCCTGGCGCGCGCGGCTCTCGCCAGCATGGCGCCCGCACGCGGGCTGGCGCCCACCTCGAGGTCAGGGCTTTCGCGCGTGCCGCGCACCAGCGCCGCGATATAGCCGACGACATCGTCGACCAGCGTGACGTCGCCAACCGTGGCAAGTGCCGCTTCGAGCGCCTTGCGGTCGGTCCGCGCCTTGATGCCGTATTGCTCGATATCGTGCGAGGCCGAGCCGCCGCCGTGATGGACGATGATGGCGCGCTCCTCCTTGAGGTCCGGATAGCTCACCCTGTGCTTGAACAGGAAGCGGTCGAGCTGCGCTTCGGGCAGCGGATAGACGCCCTGATGCTCGATCGGGTTCTGCGTCGCCACCACCATGAAATTCCTGCCGAGCGGATGCGTGGTGCCGTCGAAGGTGACGGCGTGCTCCTGCATGGCTTCGAGTAGCGCTGCCTGCGTCTTCGGCGGCGTCCGGTTGATTTCGTCGGCGAGCAGCAGGTCGCAGAAGATCGGGCCGCGCGTCAGCGTGAACTGCCCGGTCTGGAAATTGTAGATGTTGGAGCCGACGATATCGCCGGGCATCAGGTCCGGGGTGAACTGGATGCGGCCATAGGCGACGCCGAGCGCCTGCGCGAAGCAGCGCGCCGTCATGGTCTTGGCGGTGCCGGGCGGCCCCTCGAGCAGGATGTGCCCGCCGGCGAAAAGCGCCGTCAGCATCAGGTCGACCGTGTCGCGCTGGCCGGTGATCGCTTTCGCGACTTCTTCCCTGATCGCGTTCGCCAGGGCCTTCACTTCATCGACGTTCACCGAGCCTCCTTGCCGTCCAGTCATGCAGCCGTTCGGCTGCTTCATGCATTGCGGCCAAATTGTTGGATTCGTTCGCGGCCTTGAAGCGCTGGCTGAAGCCGTGCGCCTCGCCCTTGTCGCGGGAATCGAGCCAGCGGTCGAGCGCCTCGCCCTGCAGCCCATGCGGCGCGCCAAGCAAGGCGCCGGCGCGCTGCCGCACCAGCGTCGCATAGCGATCGCCAAGCCCTCCCAGCCGTCCAGCGCGTTTCAACAGCATCGCCGTGGTGTCGACCAGCGCCCGCTTGCCGAAGGCGATGGCGCGTCCTTCCGCGCGCGGCGGGCCGAAGCGGCCGAGCCCGTGCAGGAAGGCAAGCGCGGCCGCCACCAGCACCGATAGCGTCAAAGCCAGGAAGGGCGGTTCGACCAGCAGCTTCGCAAGATCATAGTTCTGGCCGATGCCGTGCAGGCTCAGATCGAACATGACCGCGCCCTTGGCGGGCTCCAGCATGGCGATCATGTCGAGCGCGGCCGCCGCCGTCTGCTGGTTCTTCAGCGCGAAATTGTTGATGAGATCGGGATCGGTGAGGATGTAGAAGGGTTCGTTGTCGAGTTCGGTGAGGATAGCCCTGCCGTCGCCCGCCGCGATCAGCGGATGATCGTCCGCCACCCATTGCAACTCGTCCGGCGCGGCCACCATGCGGCCGGCGATATTGATCTGCGAGACCGTGCTCTTTGCCTCGCCGAGCTTCGCCTTGGCGATGCGGCCGAGCCATTCGTTGACGACGGTGTTCGGTAACCGCTCGATCTTCGTTTCCCAGCCATCATGGCCGAGCAATGGCATGGTCTGCCATTTGGGCAGGACGAAAAGCGTGTCCTTGCCCGAGCGCAGCTTGATCAGGCGGTCGAGGGCTGCCGGGTCGCTGCCCGGCGCGACGGTGACGACGAGCAGGAAAGTCGATGCCAGCGGGGAGGCAAAGTCCTTCTCGCCACGTTCCATCGGCGGCGCCTGTCCGTTGGTCAGCTTCAGCCATTCGACGAGCCCGGCATAGCCGGTGCCGCCTTTCGAGAGCGGCGTGGCGCCGCCTTCGGGCGCGCGGAAATCGGGCGCATAGGTGGACAGCAAGAAGAAGCCGGCCGCTGCCAGCAGGCTGGCAAAAATGCCCCAGAACAGGGTCCTGCGGCTGAACGGTGCATCGGCTGTTTCGGCTGGCTGTGCGCTCATGCCCAGGCATCCCGGAAGGCGAAACGCTCATAGGCGCCACGCGCCTGCTGCCAGCCCGCGGCTCCGACAGGACGCCGCGCGAACAGCGCCGCCTCGACGATGCGCGCGATCTCGCTGAACGCGGCGCGGGGGCGGGTGGGGATCGAGCCTGCCGCCGCGATGTCGCGCGCCGTCAGCGACGGACGCAAGAAATCGGGCAACCGGCTGGCGATGTCGGCGACGCTGCGGCGCAACAGAAGATGGACCGCCTCGTCATATTCGCCGCGCGCGGCCAGTGCGTCGGCCTCGGAGAGCAGCACCTGGGCCGTACCGGCATCCGGGCGCCATTCCTCCTTCGCCTCGGCCTCGTGGCGTTGCCGCCGCCAGGGCAGGCGCCAGGCGACACCCTTCGCTTCAAGGAGCAGAAGCAGCGCGATGATCGCGACGCCGATAATCACCGCGCCCCAGAACATATAGATCATGTAGGGACCGAGCTTTGCCAGGTAGTGCAGAAGCGGCTTCAGCCACTCCGGCGGCTCGGGTTGCACATAGGTGGGAAGGGCAAACTGGATTGAATCGTCCGCCAGCAGTTGCTTGTGCAACTGTGCCAGCCGTCCGGCGTCTTCCGTCCCTGCGGCTGTCACCCGCTCGTTCCCCCTGCAACCTGCGGTTCGCGGCCGACACTGGCAATACACCGTGACAATTGCAAGCGCACTGGACGTAGCCCTTCAATCTTGGCAAATTTACTTTGAAGTCGCCGATTGGACACGGCGGTGACTCGGGGGAAATTATCATGACCACCGCAACATTGGGACGACCAGGCCGATTCGAGATCGGCAGGGTATTCAGCAACACCTTCGGCGTGATCGGCCGCAACATCGGGCTTTGCGTGGGACTGGCGGCTTTGTTTGCAGGCCTGCCGGCGTTCATTATCCGGCTGCTGACCCAGCCGCAAATCGAAGCAATGCGGCATCAAGATCCGGCCGCCATGGCCGACCCAAGCGCCATGTTCCGCAATTCCTACATCACCATCATCGCCGGGCTGATCTCGTTTGCCTGCACGCTGCTGCTGCAATCGGCGCTGGTGCGTGCGACCATCGAGGACCTCAACGGCAAGCGGCCGTCCTTCGGCGACTGCATTCAGATCGCGATCCGCTTTCTGCTGCCGACGCTGGCCATTAGCCTTCTCGTCGGTCTCGGCGCGGGTCTGGGCCTGATGCTGTTGATCGTCCCCGGCATCATTCTCTGGCTCGGTTGGTCGATGGCGGTGCCGGTCCTGATCCAGGAGCGGCGCGGCGTGTTCGGCTCGATGTCGCGCAGCCGGGCTTTGACCAAGGGCAGTCGCTGGTCGCTTTTCGGCCTGTTCCTCATTCTCATCATCATCGGGATGATCATCCAGTGGGGGTTACTGCTCGTTCTCGTGCTGTTCGGCGGCATCATTGCCGAGATCGGAGCCGCGCTGGTGCAGACCGTGCTGTCGATGGTGCTGGCGATCGCCGTGGCGGTGAGCTTCGTCGAACTGCGCCAGGCGAAGGAAGGTGCAAGCATCGACGAACTGGCGGAGATCTTCTCGTAGACGATAGGGATCGACTTCAAGGCATGGGCAATCCTGGCGCGGCCGGAAAATTCCGACTGGGCCGGGTGGTGGGCGATACGGCCTCGTTCATTGGACGGAACCTAGTTCTCACGCTGGCGGTCGCCGCGCTCTTCTTCGCCCTGCCGTCGATTTTGATCGGCCTGTTGACCTTCGCCTACCGGGAGAGGGCGGTATATCTGGTCGGCGGCGGTAACGTCGAACCTTTCGCCGTCGCGGTCTACGTGGGGTTTTCCCTGCTTGCCGGGCTACTGGGTGCCCTGCCGGGGTTCCTGGGTCATGCGGTGCTGTCGGGAGCCGTCCTGGACGACATCAAGGGCCGTCGCCCGTCGATCGCAGGCTCTATTGGAGCAGCCTTCCGCCGAGCCGTTCCCGTGCTCGGCATAGGGTTCACGATCTATCTGGTGTGGTTTTTCGCGCAGCAAGCGATGATCGGCGCCGAATTGCTGTTTCCGTCTTTCGGTGGCGGTGCGGCGTTCGTGCTGCTGGTCGTGCCCTGCATCGTGTGGGTGCTGGCTGCCCTGGCAGCTATCCCCGTCGCGATGCGCGAAGGCCCTGCAGCGATAGCTTCGATGGCACGCAGCCGCGCCCTGACCAAGGGATATCGCTGGCCGATACTCGGCCTGTTTCTGATTGTCTTCGTGCTGGCGCTGGCCTTGCGAGTGGCGTTTTTTCTCGGGTTCAGCCTTGCAGTGCCTGTGGTCGCCCCGGCTTCCATAGCGATCGTCGGCGCGACCGCGAGCGCCGTCGTTACGGCGATCATATGGACGGTGGCGTCGATCGCCGCGACAGCCACATACATCGACCTGCGGCGGGCAAAGGAAGGCGGAGGCGTTGACGAATTGGTGGATATCTTTTCCTAGCAATCATCCAGTGCCGAGGACGGCGGCAGCTCGGCCTCAATGACTGCAGCAATGGTCCGGTTGCACGCTCGTCCGGCACAGGCAGGACGAGGTGATCGGCACGTCCGTCTTGGCCAAGGCCGCGGCCAACTTCGCCTGCAGCCGCGGCAGTTCCTCTTTCTCGCCGCGTCGCTTCAGGCATTCGACCAGCCCATGCAGCGCCCAGACATTGTCCGGGTGCTGGGCGCAGCGTTGCACCGCGCCGCTCAAGCCCAGATCGTCGCGATAGACCTGTTCGGCCTCCGCCGCATGTCCCTGGTCGAGCAGCAGCGCCGCCAGCGCGTGGCGTGGCGGATGCATCCAGGCCCATGGCTCGGTGTAGGATAGATTGTCGTCGAGCTCGACCGCGCGGCGCAGATGCTCGTAGGCCTCGTCGTGCCGGCCCCTGTGGTAGGCGAGCTCGCCGTCGAGCAGCGCGGCGCCCACCGCGAGCGAGGCTTTCGTCGGGTTGCTGAGGAAGCGGCGCTCCGGTGCAATGCCATCGATTTGCCGGCTGAATAGATCGCGTTCACGCTCGGCTGCCGCGAATTCACGCAGCGTCGCATGCGCCACGCCCTTGGCGTAGTGCTGCAGCGCAGTGGTCACCACATAGAGCCCGGGCTCGCCATTCATCGGCTCGTCGATGATCTCGCGCCAGCGCCCGAAGCGCACCTGCACATGCGACTTCATCGCGTGATAACCCTCGACCGTCTGCGTCAGCTTTGGCCGTTCGGGAATGCCGATGACGTTGCGCGTCACCAGGCTGCGCACCTTGTCCGCCGCCCACAGCGCCGGGCGGTACTGGCCGAGAAGCATGCAGGTGAACATCATCAGGTGCAGGTCGTGGCAGCAGCCGAGCAGGTAATAGGTCGGCTCGCCGGCATAGGCGAGGTAGAGGTCGTTGGCGCGCACCGCCTTCTCGCTCGCGATCTTCGCCTTCTCATATTCGCCGCACAGCACATGGATGTGCCCCGGCATGTGGTTCATATGGCCGGCATCCGGACACATCGTGCCGAGCCGTTCCGCCGAGCGCATGCCGCGCTCGGGCCGCGTCGACATTTCGAGCAGATGGATATGCAGATGCAGCGCCGCCGGGTGCGGCGCGGTACCTGCCTCGTCCGACAGCCGGATCGAGCGCTCGCAGATCTCCAGCGCTTCGAGCACATCGGAATTGGGCGCCGGCGCGCCGGTCCTGAGGTCCCATAAGCGCCTTACCGTGCGCATCATCAGCGCCTCGACCGTCAACGCCATCACGTCATGGTCGTTGGGAAAGTCGCGATAGACCAGCCGCATCGCGGCGGCATAGGCGTCGTCCCATTTTTCGAATTCCGCGGCGCTGACGCCGTGAGGCTGCTGGAAGCGCGCGACCAGCGCTTTGATCAGTCGCTGCTCGACCGCGCTGGCCTTTGCCGATTTTGAGCGAGCGAGTTGCACATGCTCGAAGCACCGCTTGGCGACATGGTCGGCTTCGGCCTTGCCATGTTCCTTCCAGGTGAGGTTGTAGAAAGGCCCGGCGGCGTAGGCGATGCCCCAATGCACGAAAGCGCAATCAGGATCGGTCTCCAGCGCCTTTTCGAAGCATTTGATCCCTTCCTCGTGGTTGAAGCCGTAGCACCAGTTCAGCCCGATATCGAACCAGCGCTGCGTCTCGGCCGAGGCGGTGGAGACGGGGCGGCGATAGGTGCCGAGGTCGAACTGGTCCATGCTTGACTGCTTCTCGCATTCCGCGCCGGCGGGAGAGGCCGGTCGGGTGCAATCTGAGCGGAAAGGCAATTGCTTGGCAAATGACAAACGGCCGACGCGACTGGAAGATCGCGCCGGCCGCCTTAGTCCTGGGAGGATCAGGACTCCAGCCAGACTTTCTCGAAATGCTGCTCGAGCGCCTGATGCTGTTCGCAGCCCTGCACGCCCTTGCGGTAGGTGCGGTAGACCGAACGCCAGTAGGGCTGGACGATGATGCCGGAGTCGCGCAAATTCGTCTCGATCTTGGCCATGATCTCCTTGCGCGCGGCCGCATCGGGTGTCGCAAGCGCCTTGTCGAGAAGCTCGTCGAACTCCTTGTTCGAATAGGCGCTTTCGTTCCAGGCGCCGCCCGACTTGTAGGCTAAAGCCAGCACTTGGACGCCGAGCGGGCGGCCGAGCCACTCGGTGCAAGAATAGGGGAACTTGGCCCAGTCGTTCCAGAAGGTCGCGGCCGGCAGCACCGTGCGCTTGATCTTGAGGCCCGCCTCGCGGATCTGGGCCGCAATCGCGTCGGCCGTGCTTTTCTGCCACTCGATGTCGACCGAGATCAGCTCATATTCGTGGTCGGCCTTGCCGGCTTCCGCGATCAGCTTCTTGGCCTGGTCGACATCGCGCTTGGCCGGACCGATATCGGCAAACTCGGGATGCATCGGGCCGACATGGTGGTTGTCGGCGGGTTTTCCGCGACCGTCGATACCGAGCTTCAGCACGGCCGAATTGTCGACGGCAAGCTGGGCGGCGCGGCGCACCTTGACGTCGTCATAAGGCGCGTTGCCGACATTGAAGCGCGCGACGATGGTCGAGCCGGTGGCGATCTCGGAGTTCTGCAGGCCCATCTGCTCGGTCTGCGACACGGCGTCGGAAACGGTCTCGTGGTCGGTGTCGATCTCGCCGGATTCGAAGGCCGATAGCATGGCGTTGGGATCGGAGCCGTAGTCGACCCATTTGATGCCGTCGAGATAGAACTCGCCCTTCCACCACGGCTTGTCCTTGCGCTTCACCTCCGCGCCCGTCTCGGCGTCCCAGCTCACCAACTCGCACGGGCCGGTGGTGATGGCCAGGGCCTTCTTCGGGTCGGCGTCGCCCTCATAGGAGCGGTGCATGATCAGCGCCGGATAATCGGCCATGCCGGCAATCAGCGAGATGTCGGGCTTCGGCAGGTTGAGCTTGACGGTGTAGTCGTCGACCTTCTGGATGCCGCCGTCGACCGGCTTCTTGGTGTCGGCATTGACCAGCGCGCCCATGCGCGCGGCGACCGAATTGCCGGCGACCGAAGCATCGCACCAGCGGTTGAGGTTGTGGATCACGTCGTCGGCGTTGAAAATGTCGCCATTCGACCAGGTGATGCCCTTGCGCACGTGAAGCGTGATCGTCTTGGCGTCGTCGCTGGTTTCCCAGCTTTCCAGCAGCCAAGGTTCGAAGGAAAAATCGGTGTTCCAGCGCACAAGATATTCGTTGCACTGGCGCGCGACATTCGACATCTCGACGCCGTCGAAGGTGCGCGGGTCCTTAAAACCTTTGACGTTCATCGCCACGCGAAGTGTGCCGCCGCGCTTCGGCTCGGCGGCGCGGGCAGGCGAGGGTACAATCCCGCCCAGCGCCAGCGCGCCGGCGGCGCTGACACCGAAACCGGCCATCAGGGCAAGATATTCGCGCCGGCTGATGGCGCCCTTCTTGAAATCGCCGGCGGTCGGCCTGGCTTGCGGATGCAGTTTTCTGTCGGTCAGCATGAATTTCATCGTCGTTCCCTCTGTTGTTGGGCGCCCCTGGAGATCGCGTTGCGGGGGCGGATGCGACCGCCGGGCGCCGTTGCCTGCCTACGGAATGATAGGGCTGGTTTCCGCAACGAAATGTCTGGTTTTCCGCAGTTCTTGTGCGCTGTTCCGCAGGTTGAAGGTGGCTCTGACGGGCGTCGCCCCCTCATCCGGCCGCTTCGCGGCCACCTTCTCCCCGAGGGGCGAAGAGAGTGGCGCCGGCGCTGACAGGCTCCTCTCCCCTCGGGGAGAGGTCAGCCGAGCGAAGCGGAGGCTGGGTGAGGGGGAGCGCCGTTCAATACAGCCACTTGCCTCGGCCCAGCCCCCCAACATCCGCAACAATCCGCCCAAACGCCTCAGCAGCGCGCGGCACGCTTGCGCGGGCGCGCAGAAAGCTGTGCACCAGCCGCTTCTCCTCCCGCCACACAGCCTGCCCACCAGCGGCCACAATCCGGTCGCGATAGATCTCGCCGTCCGACGACAGCGGATCGCATTCGGCGGTGACGACGACCGTCGGCGGCAGGCCGGAGAAGTCACGATCCTTGAGCGGCGAGAAAGTCGGGTCGTCCGCCGACTGTCCGGGCGCCGAGCGGATGCGCCGGTAGAACTCGATATCGACAAACGTCAGCAGCGGCGCTCCGGCATGCTCGATGTACGACCGGCCTGTCTCGTCGCCGCCAAGACCGGGATAGATCAGCATCTGGCCGATCGCATGCCGGGGATGGCGCCGCGTCGCCTGCGCCACAGCGGCCGCGAGATTGCCGCCGGCGCTTTCGCCGCAAAGCACGATCGGCAGCGCGCTCGTCGCCGCGGCCCACTCGAACACGGCAAGCGCATCGTCGAAGGAAGCGGGGTGCGGATGCTCCGGCGCCAGTCGGTAATCGGCCGAGATCACCTCGAAGCCGCCGGTGCCGGTGCAGATTTCGGCGCAGATGTCGTCGTGGCTGTTGAGGTCGCCGAGGACAAAGCCGCCGCCGTGGAAGTAGACGACGACGGCCGCCGCGACCCTGCTCGCCATGTGGTAGCGGCGGATCGGGATCGCATGCTCCGCGATGGCGACGAGGTCGTCGCTGGTAGTCACGCCTTCCGGACGGCCCTGGTGGAACGCCACGCACATTTGATTGTACACCGCGCGCTGTTCGGCGATCGGCGAGGCCACGATCTCCGGCGGGTACCAGCCGTTGACCTTGTCGATATAGTCCCACAGTTCCGGATCGAGCCTGTCGGCGTATTTGCCGCGGCTCGCCGGATCGGTTGGGTCGCAGGCCACTATCGTCAGAGCTCGGCGTAAAGCCGCGCAGCGTTCTCGAAGGTGAAGCGCAGCGGCACCGAACCCTCGACCTGCCAAACGTTGACCGTATCGCCGGCCATCAGCCGGCAGGCGTCGAGCGTGTTGGTGACGGCGCCGCCATAGAGGCGGTTGGCGAGGTTGAGGATGCCGGTCTGGTGCATGGCGGCACTCGCGCTGCCGCAGGCATCCTTGACCAGCAGCACGCGAAAACCGCGCGCCACCGCGTCCTTCACCGTGGCGTCGATGCAGGCCTCGGTCCACACGCCGGCAACGACGAGCCATTCGATGCCGGCTGCCTTGAGCTTGTCGGCAAAGTCGTTCCTGCCGAAGGCGCTCGCTTCCTGCTTGACCAGCATGGCTTCGCCGTCTTTTGGGCCGACTTCATGGCAGATCGCTGTCAGCGGATCGTCCTTGTCGGAGAAGGCCGATTTGCCGCTTTCATCCAACGGATGGAACGGCCGTGCCTCGGCGAGGTCGACGATATAGGCAAAGTGGTAGAGCGGCACGAAATTGCGCCGCGCCGCCTCCTGCAGGCGCTGGACGTTGGCGAGGATGTCGCCAAAACCCTCGACCAGATAGCGTTTGTCCTTGCGATGCTCCTCCTGGAGATCGATGAACACCGCGGCCACCGTGCCGCGCCGGATGGAAATTGGTGCTTTCATGCGTAGCCTTCGTCATTCCAGGGCGAAGCAGCCGCGAAGCGGCGTCGCGAAGACCCTGGAATCCATGCCGTTACCTTGATCGTCGATCGCTGCCTAACAGAATTCGGCACCGTGGCGAAGCGGAGACGTAACGGCATGGATTCCAGGGTCTGCGCCGCGTCGCTCCGCTCCTTGCTTCGCCCTGGAATGACGATCGCGGGCACGCCATGGCTAGCCTCGAAGCTTTGCGATATCGCACCCTGGCTGGTGGTGGGCGGAGGCATCACTTCGATCATTCCAGGAATTCATCCTCATAAGGAAACCGCGAGAGCAGTTCGGTGCCGGTCTCGGTGATCAGGATCTCGTCCTCCAGCTTGACGCCCTCGCGGCCGCCTTTCTCGCCGATATAGCTTTCGACGCTGACCACCATGCCGGGCACGATGATGCCGTCGCGGCCATAGGTCTCGTAGTCCATCGCATGCGCGATGAAAGGCGTTTCGCCATGCATGCCGACGCCGTGCATGACCGAGGTGTAGCGCTGGTCGACGAAGCGGTCGGGGATCTTCCAGGCCTTCTCGGCGATCTCGCGGAAGGCCATGCCGGGCCTCACGATCCCGATATTGTGCTGCACCTGGTCATGCGCCATGCGATAGAGCGATTTCTGGTAGGGCGTCGGCTTGCCCGGGCCGCAGCGGAAGGTGCGCGAGAAGTCGGAATAATAGCCGTAGCAGCCGATCGTATCGGTATCGAGCGCCAGCAATTCGCCCGGCCGGATCTTGCGGCCGCTGGCCTCGTTGAACCACGGATTGGTGCGCTGGCCGGAGGTCAAGAGCCGAGTCTCGATGAACTCGCCGCCCTGGCGGATCACCTCGCCATACATGATGGCGAACAGCTCGTTCTCCGAGACGCCGGGCTTGATCGCCTCGCGCACGGCGGCCACCGCAGCCTCAGCGCCGGCCATCGACACCTGCAGGCACTTCACTTCCTCCGGCGTCTTCACCGCGCGCACGGCGAGGATCTCGCCCTGGCAGTCCTTGACGTCGCAACCGCGCTTCTCCAGGGCCAGTGCCTGCAGATGGCTGCAGCGGTCGAGCCCGAGCTTCATCGAGCCGCCGCCATGCTTCTTGAGAAGCTCGGTGATCTCGTCGGCGAAGGGCCCGGCGGTCTCGTCGTCGCGGCCGGAGACCGACGACCAGACCAGCTTGGAGGGCCGCGCCTCGTCGATCGTGTCGAGCACCATCGAGACATGGTAGCTCTGCGGATATTCGAACAGCACGATCGGCCCTTCGGTCGGGATGAAGAAATAGCGCGTCGAGTTGCGTAGGAAATAGCCGAACATGTTGCGCGAGCCGGTGGCGTAGCGCTGGTTGTAAGGGTCGAACAGCACGATGGCGCCATAACCCGCCTCGCGCATCCAGGCGCGCAGTTTGGCCAGCCGCCCCTTGCGCAGCGCGTCAGCGTCGATGAAGGACGGCTCGGTGTCGGAGAGCCACATGCCGCCGGCGGGATCGGCCGCGGCCGGATGGCGCATGCGGTCCTTGAAGTCCACGTCCTCTGTGCTGTCGGGATCGAAAACGACGATGCTCATGGCGGCCTCCTGTTCGTGCGAACATAGCCGTGCGGGATGCGGAGCTTGTGCGGCATTCCGCAGATGTTGTGCTGAGTGCCGCAGGGATGTCGGGTGAGAAACGACAGGCGCCGCGTTCCTTCGCGCCCCCCTCTGTCCTGCCAGCGTCTCATCGCGCTAGCGCGCACTCCACCTAATGCCTTCGCATCGCCCTCGGCGCATGCCCATGCTCTTCCCGAAACGCCCGCGCGAAACTCGACATCGACGCGAACCCACACGCCAGCGCCACGTCGCGCACCATCAGCGTCGAGTGTGCCAGCAGGTCGGCGGCGCGCTTAAGCCTGAGGCGCCGGTAATAGCCATTGGGCGAGATATCCAGCTCGGCGCGGAAATTGCGCTCGAGCTTGTCGGGCGAGACGCCCAGCCGCTCCGCCAGCTCCGCCATGCCGAGCCGCTCCTCGACGGCGTCTTCCATGATGGCGATGGCCGACAGCACCAGCTCGTTCTGCACCCCGGTGCGCAGGCGCAGCGGCATCAGCTTGCGGTCGACGCTCGACCGCAAGGGAGAGTGCACGAACCATTCGGCGACGCCGGCCGCGATCTCGGCGCCATAGTCCTGCGTGATGATCTCCAGCATCATGTCGAGGCTGCCGACGCCGCCGGCCGAGGTGAAACGCTTGCGGTCGATAACGAAGAGATCGCGCCGAAGCTCGATGTCCGGGAACGCCTCGGTGAAGGCGGCCTGGCTGGTCCAGTGCAGGGTACAGGCATGGCCGTCGAGCAGGCCGGCGCGGGCAAGGAAGAAAGCGGCGTCCGCCACCGCGCCGATATGCGCGCCGCCGCGCAGGCGCTTGCGGATCCAGCTCATCGCCTCGTCGGCAACGACATGGTCGGCATCGCCGCCGGAGCACACCACGATGCGGTCGACCTTCGGCGCGTCGGAGGCGCAAAAGCCCGGCTGGATAACGACGCCGTTCGAGGCCTCGACGGTGCCGTGGTCGGCGCCTACGATCACCCAGCGGTAGCAGTCGCGCCTGGCAAGCACATTGGCGGCGCGCAGCGGCTCGATGACGGATGAAAACGCCATCATCGGAAAGCCGGGAAAGACCAGCACCGCGAAGGTGAGGGGGGGCTCCGTCGGTTTTGGCTGGACGCACAGGCGGGTGTTCATCGGGGCTCGTCGGCTTTGGACGGCGCACAATTCCGCCGAACGTGGCAGACGTCAACCGGATCGCCGATCCTCCGAAGCCAAGCGGGTGTGCTCGATTTGCCGCTGCGGCCCCCGGCTACTCTGTCCTGGGAGGCGTTTCGACGGCCCATTTCGGGTCTGCCCCGAATGGATGATCGATGAAGAATGCCCAGGTGCCGTCAGGAAGTTTCCGATGCACCTCCATGCCATGGTGATGCACTTCGATCGGAGCGCCCTTCCGATCCACGCCCTTGATCAGCCACTGCGACCGGGTCATCGCGAAGTCGCCGGCGACCGTTGTGTGGTGCGTGACGACATCCATATGCGGCTTCATCCCGATATAGGCAGCCATGGTCTCGCGAATGCCCTCGGCGCCGCGTGCGACCTTCGTGCCGCCATGAACCTTGTCGACCTGAACGATCGACGCCTCGGGATGATACATCGCGCTGGCAGCCTCCACGTCCTGTGCGTTGAAGGCGCGCGCAAGCCAAAGGTTACAAAGTTCGGGTGAGGGGGCGCCCATGTCGACCTCCTTGTCTTGAGACTGGATGCGCGTAATGTTTGTTTTCAAAGGACGCAAGAACACATGGCAAGTTTGAAAGTTCAGCTTGCGCAATTTACAAAGTAGCCTGCAGCGGGTTGTAAAATGGCATGATGGATCGAGATGCCGGCACCACGAATCTTTGAGCTCGCTGACCTGCAACTGGTGCGTGCCATCGCGGAATCCGGCAGCCTAAGCGCGGCGGCTCGCCGCCTGACCATTGATCATTCGACCGCCTTCCGCAGGCTTGGTGCCCTTGAGAGCCGGCTCGGCGTGCATTTGTTCGATCGTGCCAGGGACGGGTATCAGGCGAGTCCCGCTGGTGAAGCCGCCCTTGTCACGGCAATGCAAGTCTTGGACGATCTGCGCGACCTGGAGCGTCGCCTGGCGGGTCAGGATCTCAGGCCTTCCGGAACCGTCAGGGTGACGACAGCCGACACCTTGGTCGATCTGCTCGGTCCGGTCTTTGCCGATCTGGCAAGCGAATGCCCTGAGATCGTGATCGAGCTAGTCGTCGACAATTCGTTTTTCACTTTGACCAAGCGAGATGCAGATATCGCGCTGAGGCCGGTCGGAACCCCCGCGGAAAATCTGTTGGGCCGGCGGCTCGCGGCGCTGGCCACCGCTCCTTATGCTTCTCCCGCCTATCTCGCCGGGAAGCCGCCCGGCATCCCGCTCCAGCAATATGACTGGATCGGTTTCGAAGAGACCCTCGGTCATTTGCGGTCCGCGAACTGGCTAAAGCGGAACGTCATCGACAGCCGTATCGTCCACCGCGCGAATTCGCTGTTGGCTCTCAGAGCCGCGGCGCGCGCAGGCATAGGCGTCGCTGCGCTGCCTTGCTATCTCGCCGACCCAGATCCCGGTCTCAGGCGCGTCTGCGGTCCCATCGAGCAGATGGAGACGTCATTGTGGCTGCTGACGCATCCCGATCTGCGAAACGTTGCGCGCATAAGGATGGTGCTTGACGTTCTGGCTGAGCAATTGGCCCGCCGCCGCCCGTTGATCGAGGGCCGCGACCTCAAGGAGAGGGTCGACGGCAATCGATACCTGTTTTCTCAACCGCCAGGCGGCGTGAGGGGATGAGCCCATGATTTCTATCGTCTGCCGTCGGCAACAAATCCGCGCTTTCGGCATGCCGCCAGGCTTTGCAGCGGACGGCACCGCGCGGGGGGCTTGCCCGCTCATCCCCGGCCGCCGTAGCGCGGCAGCACGATGTCGGCGGTAAGCGGCGCGAGTTCCATGCCGCTTGCCAGGTCCGGGCTCAGCCAGATCATCTCCTCGATCTCGGCCGCCGGGATCGGCTCGCCGGTGATGGAGAGTTCGAACAGCTCGGCTTCGACGCGCGCATCCGCTTCGTTGGCGGCGAGGGCCGAGAAGGAGCCCAGATGGAACGCCGTGGCCGGATCGACGACGATGCCCAACTCCTCGCGCAATTCGCGGGCAAGGGCGGCGGCGGGCAACTCGCCCGGCTCGATCTTGCCGCCGGCCTGCATGAAGGTGCTGGTGCCGCGCTTGCGCACCAGAAGCAGCCTGCCGCCGTCGTCGCGGATTACCGCGGCGGCGATACGGATCGTCCTGGCCCGCACAGTCGTTGCCCGCATTGTCCTGGAATGGCTGGTGGTCACGATAGGCTGTTTCCCGGCGGCGGTTTTGGTGGCACAGAAAGATGAACTCTAGCTGGCCGTGCGGCCGGCTTGCAACGGAGAGATCACGCGATGTTTGCGGCAACGGCAATCGACACAAGCGACAAGCCGGCCTTCTACAAGGAGTTGGCCACGCAATTGAAAGCGCTGCTGGAAGGCGAGAGCGATTCGATCGCCAACGCCGCCAACACGGCTGCGCTGATCTACCAGATGGTGCCCGACCTCAACTGGGCCGGCTTCTATTTCCTGGCATCCGACGACGAACTGGTGCTCGGCCCCTTCCAGGGCAAGCCGGCCTGCGTGCGCATCGCTGTCGGCACGGGCGTCTGCGGCAAGGCCATCGAGCTCGACATGTCGATGCTGGTCAAGGACGTGCACGATTTTCCGGGCCACATCGCCTGCGATGCCGATTCGCGCTCGGAACTCGTCGTGCTTTTGCGCGACGCCGACGGCACGTTCGGTGTGCTCGACCTCGACAGCCCGCTGCCCGGCCGCTTCGACAGGCAAGACCAGGCCGGGATCGAGAAGCTCGCCGCGATCTATGTCGCGGCGACCTCGTTCGAAAACGATGACGAGGATTAGGCCCTATCGGGGCTCGGGCGAGGCGGGCCTCGCCTGAGCGTCAGGTGAACTTCACCAGCATCAGGCTGAAGCAGCCGATGAACAGGAAGGCCGAGAAGGCCAGCATCAGGGGCCGCAGGCCGCGCGATCGCAACTGGGAAATGTCGGCCTGAAGGCCCATGGCGGCGAGCCCCATGGTCAGCATGACCTGCGCGGCCAGGGCGACTGCGGCATGGATCTGGGCGGGGAGCGCGACGAGGCTGTTCAGCGCCACGACGGCGACGAAGGCCACGACGAACCAGGGCATTGGCGGTTTTGCGCCGGAAGCATCAGTGCTGCCGCGGCGCGCCATCAGGCCGAGCGCGATGACCATCGGCGCTAGCATCGCGACACGCGTCAGCTTGGCGACGGTCGCCGTCTCGCCGGCGAGCGTGCCGTTCTGGAAGCCGGCGCCGATGACCTGCGCAACCTCATGGATCGAAGCGCCCGCCCAGAGGCCGAAAGCATGCTGGTCGAGCCCGAGAGCCGGCGCAAGCAGCGGAAAGCCGAGCATGGCGACGGTGCCGAACAGCGTGATCGCGGCAACCGCATAGGTGACGTCCTCGTCGCGCGCGTCGGTGACGATGTTGGTCGCGACGATCGCCGAGGCGCCGCAGATCGATGTGCCGGCGGCGATCAACTGCGCCAGCTTGCGGTCGACGCCGATCAACCGGCCGAGCGTGACCGTGAACAGGAAGGTGGCGCCCAGCGTGGCCGCGACGATGCCGACGCCGCCGATGCCGATGCCCGCCACCTGGCCGAGCGTGAGCTGGAAGCCGAGCAGCACGATGGCGAAGCGCAGCAGGCGCTTTTGCGAAAACGCGATGCCTGCCTTGGCGTGGGTGGGAAGGCCAAGCACGTTGGAATAGACCATGCCGGCGACGACCGCGAGGATCATCGGGCTGAACAGAGTGAGGCCGGAGAGGTTGCGCGCCGAATAGGCGACGGTCGTGATCATCGCCACCAGGACGATTCCCGGCACGATGCCGGACCAGGCCGGCGCGAGGGCGGGGCCGTTGCCGGCCGGATCGAGGCCTTTTGGAAGATCGTTCGCGATGGCAGGCAGGAAAGACAATTGAATTCTCCAGGCACTCTGGTCGCCGAAATGCCATTCCAGAACCAATCTTTCCAACGAATTATTCGAGTTATAATGATCGATTTTTCAGAACGATCTCTGCGGAAGCTGGCTCGATGGCCCGCGCTGGCGTCCGACAGGGCGCTTGCCGCATCGTTATTTCTGACGCTATACGACGACCCAATCCACTACAATCGAGCACCACGCCCGGCCGAGAAAGAGAACCATGTCCCACAATCTGCAGTTCTATATCGACGGCGCCTGGGTCGACCCGGTGGTGCCGAACACGCTCGATGTCATCGATCCATCCAGCGAGGACGCGTTCGCGCAGATTTCGCTGGGCTCCAAGGCCGATGTCGACAAGGCGGTGGCAGCAGCCAAGCGCGCCTTCGCCAGTTTCGGCTTCACTTCGGTAGAGGAACGGCTCGATATCCTCAACCGCGTCATCGAAATCTACAAGAAGCGCAGCAAGGACCTTGCGCTCGCCGTCTCGCGCGAGATGGGCGCGCCGCGCCAGATGGCGCTGGACAGCCAGGTCGGCGTCGGCCAAGCACACCTGGAAAAGATGGCCGAAGTGCTGAAGGCTTTCCAGTTCCGTCACGTCAAAGGCTCCTCGCTCATCGTCAAGGAGCCGATCGGCGTCGTCGGCCTGATCACGCCGTGGAACTGGCCGCTTAACCAGATCACTTGCAAGGTCGGCCCCGCCCTTGCCGCCGGCTGCACCATGGTGCTGAAGCCGTCGGAGATCGCGCCGCTCGACGCCGTTATCTTCGCCGAGATCATCGACGAGGCCGGCGTGCCGAAGGGCGTCTTCAACCTCGTCAACGGCGATGGCCCAACCGTCGGCCAGGCTCTGGCCAGCCATCCCGATGTCGACATGATGTCGTTTACGGGTTCGACACGCGCCGGCATCCTGGTCGCCAAGGCCGCCGCCGATACGGTCAAGCGCGTGCATCAGGAACTCGGCGGCAAGTCGGCCAACATCCTGTTCCCCGATGTCGATCTGGAGAGAGCCGTGACCAAGGGCGTCGCCGGCTGTTTCGGCAACAGCGGCCAGTCCTGCAACGCGCCGACCCGCATGTTCGTGCCGCGCGATCGTCACGACGAGGCGGCAAGCTACGCCAAGAGGGCGGCGGAGAAATTCACCGTCGGTCCGGCCGACGCGCCGGGTTCCAAGCTCGGCCCGGTGGTCAGCCAGCTGCAGTTCGACAAGATCCAGGGCTTGATCCAGAGCGGCATCGACGAGGGCGCCACGCTTGTAACCGGCGGCCCAGGCCGTCCGGCGGAGCTGAACCGCGGCTATTACGTCCGCCCGACCGTGTTCGCCAATGTCACGCACGACATGCGCATCGCCACCGAAGAGATTTTCGGGCCGGTGCTGTCGATCATGCCTTACGATACGGTCGAGCAGGCGGTCGAGCAGGCCAACGACACCGTCTTCGGCCTCGCCTCCTACATCCAGGCCAAGGACATCGAGAAGGCGCGCCAGGTCGCCGCCCGCATGCGCTCCGGCAATGTCTACATCAACTACCCGACCTGGGACGCGGGCCTGCCCTTCGGCGGCTACAAGCAGTCCGGCAACGGCCGCGAATACGCCGAATATGGCCTTGAGGATTTCCTCGAGATCAAGGGCATCGCGGGGTATGAGGCGGCGGAGTAGGTTTCGCGAGTTCGAAGTCGGAGAGCCAAGGTTTTGAAGCTGTCTAGGGCGCGGTTTCGGCCGCGCCCTTTCTTTTCGCCCTGCCGACCTCTGGTTCTGGCGCGCTACCTGACAGCGCGATTTGGCCTTCTCGGTCCTGGCAAGCTTTCACAGGGATTTGCGGCCAATCTGGCCGATCGCCGATCTCTCAGCCACCGGGCCTTCTTTTCGCTTGCCAGCATCCCATTGCCATCGTCATCGGCGGTCGCTCGGCCTTGCATTGCGGCAATCGCATAGTCGGCTCTGTTGGTTCGATAGTCTTCTTTTTGCGCAGACATCATTTCCTCCCAGTCCGCAGGCGTTGCCCTCCGTTTTTGGCCTGGTGGAGGCACTAAGCCGCCGATGTTTCGTGGGTGTCTACCAATTGGAGATTGAGTAAATCGATACACTCCGCCGCGCGCGGGCAGCGGGTTGTCACGGGCTGAGCGGCGAATTGGGTTGCAACTTCGATAGGCAGGCGTTTTCGCACATTGATCATTGACGGAAAGTTCCAATATATATAATTATTTCAAAGATTTAGCTCTTTGAAAGCGGGCGGCATCGAGAGGGCCTGGTCAGCCAAAGGTTCTGCAGCTATCTGTGCAATGACATCAAGTTGCCGCTGAGCGAGTTCCAGTAGCGATCCGATGCCATGATGCCTCCGCAATTCCCGTGCGGCGGCGCCGATCCGTGCCTGCGCCGCTTCAGCAAGCCGTTCGCCGCGCGAAATGTTCATAGGTCACGCGCCAGGGATCGCTCTCGGCGGCTCTCTCTTCGCCGATCCAATGGAAGCTGTCGTCAGTGATCTCGGTGAAGCGCCATCGCGCTTGCAGGCCGCGCGAGTCCTCGCCGATCTGGACGATGTCGTTGCCTTCCGCACGTCCGATCTGGCGCGAGTAATCCTGGTTGAGCGGATCGCTCCAGATGATGTGCCAGCCTCCGATCCCGGGATCGAAGATGCGCAAAGTCGTGCCGTACATGGTGGACGGGGCAGGGCGCCTGGGCCTGATCCAGATGTCCTGAATGGCGCGGCCTTCGAGCACCCAGCCGAAATGGCATTCGCCATCCCAGTTCTGGATTGTGCCATCGTCGAGGTGGTGGACCGTGTCCATTTCCCAACTCCCGATCAGCCAGCCATACAGGGCCATGTCTTCAGTTCGGTCGGCTGGAGGACCTTCTGACCCGAGAGCGCTGAGAAACGCGGAAATTGTGGTCGTCATGATTTTCTCCAATTGACGGTTGCGCAGCGACAAGACGCTGGAGCATTGGCCGTCATGACCGTTGCAGCGTCGCGGGTTCCGGGTCTTGGGAAAAATTGCTGTAATGCCGGTATCGGTGAGCACTTGCGAGGCTGCCAGCGGGCAGTCTCCGACCTGCCTTCCGCTGACGCAGCGAACGGCTGTCCCGGGACTAACGGTCTACCTGCGCCCTGCCTCGATGATACCAACCATCGCCCGGGTAAATTCGACCATGCTGTTTGCCGTCATAGCCGCATTGTCTGGGGATTGGCCGATATGCTCGGCCGCTCCGCAACATGATCGGCGGAAGCTGTCGTAGTACGGATCTCTCTCATCGTCCGGCAGTTCCGCCAAATTCAGGGCGCGACTATGGATCACGCGCAATAGCTGCGCCAATGCTGTTTCGACACTCATGCGTTTTGCTCCGCATCGGTCGAACGTCTCGGCACACCGAGTGCCGGATCGTCGATCGGGTATATTCCCGATTCGAGCAGGTTGCATTGGAGCCGTTAATATATTGTTGATTGCTAATATTAATGGCAGATCAACGGGAATCGGCCGTGCCGGCGATGAACTCACGGTTTAGGTTTGAAAATGCGCGGAAACCTTTGGCTGGGGAACCTGGATTCGAACCAGGACTAACGGAGTCAGAGTCCGTGGGTCTACCGTTAACCTATTCCCCAGCAGGCGCGTCTGGTAACGCGCGAAGCGGGCGGCTCATATGCCGCGAGCGCTGCCTTGTAGCCGCCATCCGAAAATAGTCAAGCCCGCAGCTGGTTCAACCGCAGCCTTTTTAAGCCTTTGTCGGATGCATGTCGTCCTCCCAAAACCGCTCCGCACTTTTGGGCAACATGCATTGGCTCTCCCACGGGTCGGCGGAAGACTTCAACTCTCGCCGCGGCTGTATTGCGAGTGCTCGAAATAGAGCACGAGGCCCAGGCCGATCACCAGCGGAATGATGAGATAGAACAGGCGGAACACCAGAAGCGCGGCGAGCACGCCAACCGGATCCATGTCGGAAAGGCCGGTGAGGAAGACGACCTCGAACACGCCAAGCGCGCCCGGCGCATGCGACAGGAGCCCGATCGAGAACGACACCATGAACACGCCGAGCACGACGAAATAGCCGGGATTGCCGGCTTCCGGCAGGGCGAAATAGATGATCGCGGCGGCGGCCAGCAATTCGACAGGGCCGACCAGCAACTGCCGCGCCACGATCGGCAGCGCCGGGTAGTGCAGTTGGAAGCTGCCGATCTTCAGCGGCCTGAGCCGCAGCCAGCTGCCAAAGGCATAGGCGCCGGCAAGGATGAGCATGGCGAGCCCTGCGGCGAGTGCCGCGCCGTGATGCGGCGCGCCCGTGAAACGATCGATGATCTCAGGTTCCAGCAGAAGCACGAGGCCGCCCACGAAAACGCTGGACAGCATGAAGGTAAACCAGCAGATCGCCACCAGCACGCCGACCTCCTGGCCGGTCAGCCCCCTCGTGGCGTAGGCGCGGTAACGGATCACCGCGCCGGAGAACACCGAGCCGCCGATATTGTGCGACACCGCATAGGTGGTGAAGGAGCACAGCGTGACGAACAGCCACGAGACCTTCTTGCCGATATGCAGCAGCGCGATGTGGTCGTAGCCAGCGAGCGAGGCGTAGGCTACGACCGCGCTCAGCGCCGCCAGAACCCAGTCCCGCGTCGGGATGGCGGCAATGCCGATCCAGACATCGTTGAGCGAAATGCCGCGCAGTTCGTGGATGAGCAGCCACAGCGAGAACGCCACGGCCGCGATGCCTATGACCGGCCAGAAATAGCGCCTCCAATTCATGGCGTCGTCATCATGCGTTGCAGCTCATTGGCTTGATGTTGCCCGGACCCTTCCAAACCCTCATTCGAGACATGCCTGATTGAAGCCGGCTATTCAACCGGCAAGACATTGCCCTAACGTGACGCTGGCAAAATAGGACGTTGGCGAAATTAGGCCGACCGCTCTTGGTGATTGCGAGCGGCGCTGCTAGTCTGTCGCCAACTTGAAACAAATCGAGGTGCCTGCTGCGTCCGTTTCCGGTTCGCGCGGCGCCGGAAGGAACTGAAGTGGAAGACCACGACACCGGCGCGGGCGCGTCGGCAGTGGGCATGTCTGGGGCATCGCCGACGGAATCGGTGGGCCCGCCCGCGGGGCGGTTCAGCCGCCACGCAGGCGCGCATGCCAGAGCCGACCATCATGGCGAACAGCCGAACGGCAAGACGCGTAAGCGCCGCAAACGCCGCCGTGGCCGCAAGGTGTTTGCGCGCGACGAGAACGGCGCCTTGCCGCTTGTCGCGCCTGCCGCCAGCTCCGCAAGCCAGCCTCAGGGCGCACCGCCGCGGATTGAGCCAAGGCCGCCGCTCCCGGCCCCGCCGCGTCCGCCGCAGCAGGAATTGCCTGTCTTCGCCGCGCTCGATCTCGGCACCAACAATTGCCGTTTGCTGGTCGCGGTGCCTGGCCGCCACGGCCAGTTCCGCGTCATCGACGCTTTCTCGCGCATCGTCAGGCTGGGCGAGGGGCTGACGGCCAGCGGCCGGCTCAACCAGGCCGCGATGGACCGCGCGGTCGAGGCGCTGAAGATTTGCGGCGAGAAGCTGCGCAACCGCAAGATCAGGAAAGCCAGGCTGATCGCCACCGAAGCCTGCCGTTCGGCCGCCAACGGTGTCGAATTCCTCGATCGCGTCGAGCGCGAGGCCGGGCTGAAGCTCGAGATCATCGACCGCCAGACCGAGGCCCGCCTTGCCGTTTCCGGCTGCGGCTCGCTGGTCGAGCGCGACACGCAAGGCGTGGTGCTGTTCGACATCGGCGGCGGCTCGTCCGAAATTGCGCTGATCGACCTGACCGGACGGCGCTCGCCACGGTTGGCCAACCACATCGTGTCGTGGACCTCGCTGCCCGTCGGCGTAGTGTCGCTCGCCGAACGCTTCGGCGGTCGCACGGTGACGCGCGAGACTTTTGCCGCGATGGTCGACGACGTGGCCGCGCGGTTGAAGGTCTTCGATGGCCGCGACCGGCTCGCGCATGTGCTGGCCAGCCCCAACTTCCATCTGCTCGGCACTTCCGGCACGGTGACGACGCTTGCCGGCGTGCATCTCGATCTCGAGCGCTACGACCGCCGCCGCGTCGACGGGCTGTGGATGGACCGCGACAGCGTCGACCGCATGATCGAGCGGCTGATCGGCTGGGATTTCCAGCAGCGTTGCGCCAACCCCTGCATCGGCGCCGATCGCGCCGATCTCGTGCTCGCCGGCTGCGCCATCCTGGAAGCGATCCGCGCTGTTTGGCCGTCGGAGCGGCTGCGCGTCGCCGACCGCGGCCTGCGCGAGGGAATCCTGAGCGAGCTGATGGCCGATGCCGGCGTCTGGCGTAATGATGGGCGCGGCCGCTTATGACGAAGAAACCCGAAAAGCCGGGCTCGGCCAGCATTCGCGTCCTCAAGACCCGGATCAAGAAAAAAAGCGGCCTGAAGGAATCTTCGCGCCGCTGGCTCGAGCGTCACATGAACGATCCCTATGTGCAGCGCTCCAAGGCCGACGGCTACCGCTCCCGCGCCGCCTACAAGCTGATCGAGATTGACGACAAGCACCATCTCCTGAAGCCCGGCATGAAGGTGATCGACCTCGGTGCGGCCCCCGGCGGCTGGTGCCAGGTGGCGGCCGCGCGGACGAAGTCGACCGCCGAAAACCCGCACGTCGTCGGCATCGACTATCTCGAAATGGACGCGGTGCCGGGGGCGCCGGTGCTGCTCATGGATTTCCTCGATCCCGACGCGCCGCAGAGGCTTGCCGAGGCGCTCGGCGGCCGGCCGGACGTGGTGCTGTCCGATATGGCCGCACCGACCACCGGCCATCGCCGCACCGATCACCTGCGCACCATGCATCTGTGCGAAGTCGCGGCCGATTTCGCGCTGCATGTCCTGAAGCCCGGCGGGCATTTCCTGGCCAAGACATTCCAGGGCGGCGCCGAGAACGAGCTGCTCTCCATGCTCAAGAAGAATTTCCGCTCGGTCCACCATGTCAAGCCGCCGGCCTCGCGGGATGAGTCAGTAGAGCTCTATTTGTTGGCGAAGGAGTTCAAGGGGTAGCGCCTTCTCCTTCTCCCTTTGTGGGCCCCTTGTGGGAGAAGGTGGCCGCGAAGCGGCCGGATGAGGGGCGTTCCAGGGAACGC
The DNA here is from genome assembly GCF_055811115.1 of Mesorhizobium sp. WSM4832. NCBI lineage: Bacteria > Pseudomonadati > Pseudomonadota > Alphaproteobacteria > Hyphomicrobiales > Phyllobacteriaceae > Mesorhizobium > Mesorhizobium sp. WSM4832. Next base: position 188,929 of record NZ_JBVVQH010000012.1, read on the forward strand.
TAGCGTCTCACTCCGCTGGAACACCCCTCATCCGTCTCGGCGCTGCGCGCCGATCCACCTTCTCCCGCAAGGAAAGAAGGGAAAGGCGGCTACTTCCCCGCGGTGCTCACCGTCTCCAGCGTTTTCGGCGCCGTTAACCGCCCATGCCCGGACACTGCGTTGCCGGCGTCCGGCGCCAGCCGCATGAAGGTGATCGACGCCACCGCCGAGACCGCTGCCACGATGAAGAAGGCGATGTGGAAGTCGCTCAAGGTCAGCGGACCGCCATGGATAGAGGTCGACACTTCGAGGATGCCGCCGGCCAGCGCCACGCCGAGCGCGATCGACAATTGCTGGAAGACCGCCGTGATCGGCGTCGCCTTGCTGGTGTCGGCGGGCGTGATCTCGGCATAGGAGAGCGCATTGACGCCGGTGAAGAACATCGAGCGGATGAAGCCGCCGACCAAAAGTATCGCCAGCATCAGCGCGTAAGGCGTCTGCGGCGTGAACAGGCCGTAGATGGCGATCGACGCGGCCGCGACCAGCGAGCCCCAGATCAGCACGCGCCGGAAGCCGGCAAGGCGGAAGAGCAGCGCGGTGACGAACTTCATGCCGATGGCGCCGATCGCCGAAACGAAGGTGATCATGCCGGATTGGAACGGCGTCAGTCCGAAACCGATCTGGAACATCAGTGGCAGAAGAAACGGCACCGCGCCGATGCCGACGCGAAACAGCGAGCCGCCAAGCACGGAGGATCGGAAGACCTGGTTGCGGAAAAGCTCCAGCGCCAGCAGCGGGTTCTTGGCGCGGCGGGCATGGAGGAGATAGAGCGCGCCCGCGACCACGCCGACGGCAACGGTGATGAAGCCGGCCATTGGCGGCAGCGCCGGCAGGCTGACGACGGAAAGGCCGAAGACGACGCCGGAAGCGGCGAGCCCGGAGAGCACGAATCCCGGGAAATCAAGCGGCGGCGTCTCGGCCGGCTCGGTTTCCGGCAAGTAACGCGTGGCGAGCCACATCCCGATGAGGCCGATCGGCACGTTGATCAGAAATATCCAGTGCCAGGTGAAATAGGTGGTGATGAAGCCGCCGATCGGCGGACCGACCAGGGGGCCGACCAGCGCCGGCACGGTCAGCCAGGACATTGCTGCGACCAGATCGCTCTTCGGCGTGGCGCGCACCAGCACCAGGCGCCCGACCGGCGTCATCATCGCACCGCCCATGCCTTGCAGGAAACGCGACACCACGAAGGCCGGCAGCGAATTGGCGAAGGTGCAGGCGACCGAGCCGGCGATGAAGACGCCGATCGCGGCGCGAAACACGTTCTTGGCCCCGAACCGGTCCGCCATCCAGCCGCTGATCGGAATGAAGATCGCCAGCGACACCAGATAGGACGTCAGCGCCAGCTTCAGCGCGATCGGGCTGGTGTGGATGTCGACGGCGATCGCCGGCAGCGACGTCGCGATCACGGTCGAATCCATGTTCTCCATGAAAAGTGCGACCGCCAGGATAAGCGGGATGATGCGGTTCAAGGGAAACGCCCTGATTTGTCTTTGCGATTCTAGGCCCGGCTTGGGGGCGAACCGGTGCGACCGGGCGGTTATCACGCCTCGGCCCGGATGTCGCATTAAATGCTGTCACTTTTGTGCGACCGCAACCCTCGGTGGCGATCACATAACCCGGGATCCTTGATAAAAGCGGGCTCTGGTATTATTGTAGTGAAAATAACTACAAGATAGGTGCGATCATGGATGAAGCCGTTACGGCAGCCGATGCCAATCGCAGGTTCTCTCATATCCTGCGTGAGGTACGCGAGGGGCAGAGCTATGTCGTAACCAGCCATGGGCGGCCGGTGGCTCGGATCGTGCCTGCCGGGAAGCATGAGGGCGTGGCGGTCCGCTCGCGCATGGCGTTGTTGTCGCGACTTGAGCGGCAGCCGGTCGTCGATGCCGGACGCTGGACGCGCGACGAGCTTTACGAGGACGACCGGTGAAGGTCGCACTCGATACAAACATCCTTGCCTACGCGGAAGGGGTCAATGGCTCCGAAAAGCGCGATACCGTTCTCGAACTGTTGCGCAACGTACCACAAGAGGCTGCTGTCGTTCCGATCCAGGTGCTAGGCGAACTTTATAATGTGCTTGTCCGTAAGGCCGGGCGATCGCCGGAAATCGCTCGCGACGCGCTCCTGAGTTGGCGGGATGCATTTCCGGTTGCCGGAACGACACCCGAAGTGATGATGATGGCAGCCGATCTGGCCGCCGATCACCTTTTTGGCATCTGGGATGCAGTCATTCTTTCCACGGCCTCGCAAACCGGTTGCCGGCTGCTCCTGTCCGAGGACCTACAAGATGGCTTTACCTGGGGCGGCGTAACGGTCACCAATCCTTTTGCGTCGCCGCGTCATGCTTTGCTCGATGCCTTCCTTGGCGCCGATTAGCATCCTGACATACCGCGCAACGACCGGCTTTTCTTCCATCCCGGGACGTGTTACCAGCCAGCGCCAATCCTGAAAGGGAAGATGAGAGTCGGCGTTGGCCAAATCGGTCCAGCGCCTTTTCCGCATTCAAAAGGACTGGCCATGTCAAAAATCATCGAAACGTCCACCGGCGCACTGGCGCTGACCTTCGACGACGTGCTCTTGCAGCCCGGCCATTCCGAAGTCATGCCGGGCGAGACCGACATCCGCACCCGCATCGCCGGCGATATCGATCTCAACGTGCCGATCCTGTCGGCCGCCATGGACACCGTCACCGAGGCGCGGCTGGCGATCGCCATGGCGCAGGCCGGAGGCATTGGCGTCATCCATCGCAATTTCTCGCCGGCCGAGCAGGCCGAGCAGGTCAGGCAGGTGAAGAAATTCGAATCCGGCATGGTGGTGAACCCGGTCACCATCGGCCCGGACGCAACGCTCGCCGACGCGCTGGCGCTGATGCGTGGCAACAGCATCTCCGGCATTCCGGTGGTCGAGAATGGCGGCATCGGAGGCCATACGGTCGGCCGGCTCGTCGGCATCCTCACCAACCGCGACGTGCGCTTTGCCTCCGATCCGGCGCAGAAGGTCTACGAGCTGATGACCCGTGAGAACCTGATCACGGTCAAGGAGAACGTCGATCAGGACGAGGCCAAGCGTCTGCTCCACAAGCACCGCATCGAGAAGCTGGTGGTGGTCGACAGGAAGGGCAATTGCGTCGGCCTGATCACCGTCAAGGACATCGAGAAATCGCAGCTCAACCCGCACGCCACCAAGGACGCCCAAGGGCGTCTGCGCGCGGCCGCCGCCACAAGTGTGGGCGACGATGGTTTCGAGCGTGCCGAGCGCTTGATCGATGCCGGCGTCGACCTTTTGGTCATCGACACCGCGCACGGCCATTCGCAGCGCGTGCTGGATGCGGTGACCCGGGCGAAGAAGCTGTCCAACTCGGTGCGGATCCTGGCCGGCAATGTCGCCACCGCCGACGGCACGCGGGCGCTCATCGACGCCGGCGCCGATGCCGTCAAGGTCGGCATCGGCCCGGGTTCGATCTGCACGACCAGGATCGTCGCCGGCGTCGGCGTCCCGCAATTGTCGGCGATCATGTCGGCGGTCGAGACCGCCAGCAAGGCCGGCGTAAGCGTCATCGCCGACGGCGGCATCAAATATTCAGGCGATCTCGCCAAGGCGCTCGCCGCGGGCGCAAGCGCTGCCATGATCGGCTCGCTGCTTGCCGGCACCGACGAGAGCCCGGGGGAGGTCTATCTGCACCAGGGCCGTTCCTTCAAGGCTTACCGCGGCATGGGTTCGGTCGGCGCCATGGCGCGCGGCTCGGCCGATCGTTACTTCCAGGCCGAGGTCCGCGACACGCTGAAACTGGTTCCGGAGGGCATTGAAGGGCAGGTTCCCTACAAAGGACCTGTGGCTGGCGTGCTGCACCAGCTTGCGGGCGGCCTGAAAGCCGCTATGGGTTATGTGGGTGGACGTGATCTTGCAGATTTCCGCGAGCGCGCCACTTTTGTGCGCATATCCAACGCCGGACTTCGTGAAAGCCACGCCCATGACGTCACGATCACCCGCGAAAGCCCCAATTACCCCGGCGGCCTTTGATCGGCAAGCCGATCGGCCCGACCGCAAGGGGCTTTGGCGTAGCTTGAGCGTGGCGGTGCTGCGGCTGTCGCGGCACGCGGCGGCGCTCTCCATCGCCTCGATTGCGCTTTTCCTCGTCATGACGGCGCTGGAGTTCCTCTATTTCCAGCGCTTGAGCGGTGGGCTCTTCTCGCTCGACATGCGCGTCGCCGGCTTCACGCCCGATGAAGGCATGGCGTGGCTGACGGCGCTCGGCCGGCGCGGCGGCGAGATCATCATCGTCTGGCACTACCTGACCTTCGACCTTTTGTTCCCGGCGCTACTGTCGCTGACGCTGGTCAGCCTCATCGTTGCTTTCGGGCGGCGGCTCAGCACGTTCCGCGCCATGCCGGCGCAGTTGCAGGCATTGTTCTCTCTGGTGCTGGTGCTTCCCTATACGGTCGCCGACTACGCCCAGAATTTTGCCCTGGCGCGGCTGCTCTCGGATTTCCAGCTGGCCAATCCCGATTCGCTGGCTTTCGCCTCTTCGCTGACAGTCACCAAATTCGCGTTGCTGGCGATCCCGGTCTTCGTCATCGCGGTCTTTGCGCTGGCCGTGCAGCGTCGGCGCTGAGCACTAAATGCGCCAGACCGCCATCTTCTGGCCGATGCTGGCGCATGTGCTCCTGGTCTATATCGTCTATCTGGTGATGCTGAAGCGGCGTTATGGGGCCGTGAAGTCGGGCGAGGCCAAGGTCAGCCAGTACAGGGTCCGCTCGACCGAGCCGGCTTCGAGCGTCACCGTCGCCAACAATCTGATCAACCAGTTCGAGCTGCCGGTTCTCTTCCACGTGCTCTGCCTGGCGCTGTTCGTCACCAATGGCGTGAACTACCTGACGCTGGCGTTGATGTGGCTCTTCATAGTCACACGCTATGTCCACGCCTGGGTGCATCTCGACAGAAACTATATGCTACACCGCAGCCGCGCCTTCTTCCTCGGCGCGGGCATACTTCTCATCGCCTGGATCTGGTTCGCGCTGCACCTGCTCGGGGCGGTGTAAAGCTTACCCCTTGCGGGTAGGTTGCTCCGCAACGCGGAGCGGGTGCCACAACGCTAAAGATCGAACACCGCGATCCTGCGTTTGTCGAATTTGATGCCGATCTCGCCGCGCACCAGCTTTAGCGCCTGCTCGCCGAAAACGGCGCGCCGCCAGCCTTGCAGCGCCGGCACGTCGGCTTCGTCGCCCTCGGCCGCTATGCGGTCGATATCGTCGCTGGAGGCTAGCACCTTGGCGGCGACGCCTTCCTTCTCCGCGACGATTCTGAGCAGCACTTTGAGCAGCTCGGCCGCCGCGCTCGATCCCTCGGGCGGCTGCACGCTTTTCGGCAGTTTCGGCATGGCGTCCTTGGGCAAGGCAAGCGCGGCGTTGACCGCGCCAAGCAGCGCGGTTGCCGTCGCGGAGCGTTCCCAGCCCTTCGGCGTCGTGCGCAGCTTGCCGAGGCCGGCTATGTCGCGCGGCGCCTGCTGCGCGATCTCGTAGATCGCGTCGTCCTTGAGCACGCGGCCGCGCGGCACGTCGCGCTCGCGCGCCTCGCGCTCGCGCCAGGCGGCCACCGCCTGCACGATCGCCAGCTCCTGCGGCTTGCGCAGTCGCATCTTCAGCCGCTTCCAGGCATCCTCGGGATGCGGATCGTAGGTCTCGCGGGAGGTCAGCACCTCCATCTCCTCGTTCAGCCAATGGGCGCGGTCCTCGCGCTTCAGTTCGGCGCTGAGATGCTGGTAGACCTGGATCAGGTGGGTGACGTCGGCGAGCGCGTATTCGAGCTGCTTGTCGGAAAGCGGCCGGTGCCGCCAGTCGGTGAAGCGCGAGGATTTGTCCAGCCGGGCTCCGGTGACCTTCTGGACGAGCTGGTCATAGGAAACGCTGTCGCCAAAGCCGCAGACCATCGCCGCCACCTGTGTGTCGAACACCGGATGCGGCACCAGGTCGCCGAGATGGACGACGATTTCGATGTCCTGGCGCGCCGCGTGGAAGACCTTCAGCACCGCTTCGTTGGCCATGAGCCGAAAAAACGGTTTCAGGTCGATGCCGGGCGACAACGGATCGATAAGCGCCTCAATCCCAGGCGCGGCGATCTGGATCAGGCAGAGGATAGGCCAGAAGGTCGTCTCGCGGATGAATTCGGTATCGACGGTAACGAATTCCGACTTTTCGAACGCCGCGACGACGCTCTCGAGTTCTTCTTGTGTGGTAATGACCTGCATCAAATCGCTTTTGGCACAATATTAAGCCTCTTTCAATTTCAGCCGCGCGCGCCTTCGTCAAGCGCCGCTGCCTCGTCACGCACCGCTACTTTCGCGCGATGGCGATATCCGAGGGCCCGGCAGGATGTTCAGGCCTCGCCGACCGGCGCCTCCGCCCTTTGCATGGCGAGATCCGTGACTTCGGCCGATGGCCGCCGGCCAAGCGCGCCGGCGGTGGCCAGGCTGAGCAGGATGAACGGTATGCCGATGCCATAGGCCGAGCGGATGCCCCAATGATCCGACACGCAGCCAAGCAGCGGCGGGCCGAGCAGGAAAGCGACGAAGGAGATTTGCGACAAAGCCGCGACATTGATCGCCGCAGGACGGTCGGTGCGCTGCGCCGCCGCCGAGATCGCCAGCGGGAAGATGGCGCTGCTGCCGATGCCCAGAAGCGCGAAGCCCAGCATCGAGATGAAGGGCAGGGGCGAGAAGAAGACGATGACCACGCCGACAATCATTGTCGCCAACAGCACGCGCGCCACGCCGCTCGGCGAGTGGCGATCGACAAAGCTATCGGCGAAGAAGCGTGTCGTCGCCTGCGAAAAGGCGAACAGCGCCACTGTTATCCCGGCAACGAACGGGCCCGATTCGAATACCGTGCGCATGTAGATCGCCGACCAGTCCATGCTGGCGCCTTCCATCAGCATTGCCGACAGCGTCACCGCGACGAGGACGAGGATCGGCAGCGTCGGCCGTGCAAACATCGGCGGTTTGTCGCCGGTCGCGGCGAAACGGGCGGGCGCCGGTTCGAAGCGGCCGAGGAACAGCGCCATCGCAACGGCGACCATCGGCACGACCAGCGCCAGATGCAATTGCGGCGACAGGCCGAGATGCGCCAGCGCGCCGCCGAACAGGCCCGCGCCGAAGAAGCCGATGCTCCAGAACGAATGCGCCCGGTTCATGATGCGGCGCTGGAGCAGGAACTCGGTTCTGTCGGCCTCGACATTCAAGATGATTTCGATGCTGCCGATCATCAGTCCGACCGGGAGCAGCATCAAGAATAAGGCAGTCGGGCCGGGCGCGTGCGCCGCGATGGCATAGACGAGAGCAAGCAGCGGCACCAACCAGAGCAGCGCGCGGCGAAAGCCGACACGTTCCAGGATCGGCGTCGCCAGCGTCAGCGCGATCAGGGTGCCGATCGGCGTCCCGATCAGGGCGAGGCCGAGGGTGCCGTCCTCGATCGCCATGGCGCGCTTGATGTCGGGCAGGCGCGGGAAGATGTTGCCCATGGCAAAGGAATAGATCGCGAAGCCGGCATAGACGCGGTACTGGGGGGCGAGTTTCAGGCCAAGGGTCATCACGGGCAATCCGACAAGGAGATTTCGGCGGGCATACTTTCAGCTCCGCTCACGACTCTATTTCTTGCATGAACAGGCAAAACATGCAAGAATGCGCACAAATAAATAGGATCGTGCATGCTCACCGAAGAACGGCACCAACTCATTCGCGACCGGCTTGCGGCGGACGGAAAGGTGCTGGCCGGCGAGCTCGCCAGCCGTTTCGGTGTCTCGGAAGACACGGTGCGCCGAGATTTGCGGGAACTGGCGAAGGCCGGGCAGTTGCGCCGCGTCTATGGCGGCGCGGTCGCATCGGCGCCCTTTGCCGCGGCGACGCTCAGCCAGCGCAGCGGTCATGCGGCCGAGGAAAAAACCCGCCTGGCAAAGGCGGCAGTGGGGCTGCTTGTGGCCGGGCAGTCGCTGTTCATCGACGGCGGCACGACCAACGAGGCGATCGCCAGGGCGATCCCGCGTGACATCGAACTGACCGTCGCCACCAATTCGCTGGGCGTCGCCTCGGCTCTCACGGATCGTCCCCTGGTCCAGCTGATCGTGCTCGGCGGCCGCTACGTGCCCGATCTCGGCACCTGCGTCGGCGCCGATACGCTCGCCGCCGTGGCTCAGCTCGGCGCCGACCTGTTCTTTCTGGGGTCCTGCGGGCTGGATGTTGCGCGCGGCGTCACCGCTTTCGATTCGGCCGAAGCCGAAGTGAAACGCGCCATGGCGAAAAACAGCGCCGGCATCGTCATTGCCGTCACCAACGACAAACTCGCCACCGCGGCGCCGTATCGCGTGGCTGGGGCGGAGGCGATCCGCCATCTTGTGGTGGAAAAGACCGCGCCTCCCGCCACGCTCGCCGACTTCCAAAGCCAGGGTGCGCGTATCCACTTCGCCTGATCGGCCGAAGCGGCGCGTCTGTGTGACCGCTTGCCTTGACAAAGCCAGCCTCTCATGCGCTTTTCGCGCCAATTTTCGAGCCGGGCCGATGCCCGCAATTTCCGGACTTTACCCATGACCACGCATCGTTACCGCAGCCACACCTGTGCCCAGTTGAGAAAGAGCGACGTCGGCAGTTCCGTCCGTCTGTCGGGCTGGGTGCATCGCGTGCGCGACCATGGCGGCCTGCTCTTCATCGACCTTCGCGACCATTACGGCCTGACCCAGATCGTCGCCGATCCGGATTCGCCGGCCTTCCAGGTCGCCGAGACCGTGCGCGGCGAATGGGTGATCCGCGTCGACGGCGAGGTCAAGGCGCGGCTGGCGGAAACCGCCAATCCGAACCTGCCGACTGGCGAGATCGAAATTTTCGCGCGCGAGATCGAGGTGCTGTCGGCCGCCAAGGAACTGCCGCTGCCGGTGTTCGGCGAGCCGGATTATCCGGAAGATATCCGCCTGAAATACCGTTTCCTCGATCTGCGCCGCGAGACGCTGCACAAGAATATCGTGGCGCGCACGAAGATCATCGCCGAGATGCGCAAGCGCATGGACGAGGTCGGTTTCACCGAGTTCTCGACGCCGATCCTGACGGCATCCTCGCCGGAAGGCGCGCGCGATTTCCTCGTGCCCTCGCGCATCCATCCCGGCACCTTCTACGCGCTGCCGCAGGCGCCGCAGCAGTACAAGCAGCTGATCATGGTCTCCGGCTTCGATCGCTATTTCCAAATCGCGCCCTGCTTCCGCGACGAGGATCCGCGCGCCGACCGCTTGCCGGGCGAATTCTACCAGCTCGACCTCGAGATGAGCTTCGTCGAGCAGGACGATGTGCTCAATACGATGGAGCCCGTCCTCCGCGCGGTCTTCGAGACCTTTGCCGCCGGCAAGCCGGTGACCCAGAAATTCCGCCGCATTCCCTATGACGAGGCGATGCGCACCTACGGCACCGACAAGCCGGACCTGCGCAACCCGATCGAGATGCAGGCGGTCTCGGATCATTTCCGCGATTCCGGATTCAAGGTGTTCGCCAACATCCTGGCCAACGATCCGAAGGCCGAGGTCTGGGCCATTCCGGCCAAGACCGGCGGCAGCCGCGCCTTCTGCGACCGCATGAATTCCTGGGCGCAGGGCGAGGGCCAGCCGGGACTGGGCTACATCTTCTGGCGCAAGGAGGGCGACAAGCTCGAAGGCGCCGGCCCGCTCGCCAAGAACATCGGCGAGGAGCGCACCGAAGCCGTCCGCCAACAGCTCGGCCTTGCCGACGGAGATGCCGCCTTCTTCGTCGCCGGCGACCCGAAGAAGTTCGTCACCTTCGCGGGCGCGGCGCGCACCCGCGCCGGCGAGGAATTGAACCTCGTCGACCGTGACCGCTTCGAGCTCTGCTGGATCGTCGACTTCCCGTTCTTTGAATGGAACGAAGACGAAAAGAAGATCGACTTCGCCCACAATCCGTTCTCCATGCCGCAAGGCGGCATCGAGGCGCTGAACGGGCAGGAGCCGCTCGGCATCAAGGCCTTCCAATACGACATGGTCTGCAACGGCTTCGAGATAGCATCCGGCGGCATCCGCAACCATCTGCCGGAAACCATGGTCAAGGCCTTCGAGATGGTCGGCCTTGATCGCCAGACAGTCGAGGAGCGCTTCGGCGGCCTCTATCGCGCTTTCCAGTATGGCGCGCCGCCGCATGGCGGCATGGCGGCCGGCATCGACCGCGTCGTCATGCTCCTGGTCGGCGCAAAGAACCTGCGCGAGGTCACCATGTTCCCGATGAACCAGCAGGCCTACGACCTGTTGATGAGCGCGCCCTCGGAGGCCACCCCGCAGCAGCTGCGCGAGCTGTCGCTGCGTGTTGCGGTGGCGAAGAAGGAAGGCTAGGACTCAGAGCCAAGCCTTTTTCTTCGCTTGAAGAATCGGCCTGAACAAAAAAGCCCGGCATCGCTGCCGGGCTTTTCTTTTGGAGCTGACTGTTCGATCAGTCCTGGTTCGCCTTGACCTTGACGCCGAGCGTCTTGGGCAGGTCGAGCGGGTTGGACATCGCGCCGGCCATGATCAGCGCGAACGGCACCGATGACGGCGGCTCGGCCGAGATTTCCAGGCTCTTCGGATCGTCGAGGAAGCTGTTGACCGCCGTCGAGACTTCCGCCGTCAGCTCGGGATTGTTGAGCTGCGCCATGCCGAACGGCACGATCGCCTTGGCCTGGTTGGCGACGTCCTTGCCCGACATGCCCTGCTGCTTGCCGACATAGTCGAGCACCTTGCCGGTCAGCGAATCGTCCTCGAAGCGCACCGACGCGCCGTTGAAGGAAAGCTGCTGCATCAGGCCGAGCATGGCCATGCCCTGCGCCGATTTGTCGGCACCTTCCGGCTGGGCGGCGAGCTTCTTCTGCATCTCCTGCATCGACTTGATGAAGTCGATCGTGTAGCCGCCGAGGTTGAAGGTCATGCCGAGCGTGCCGGCATTCTCGACCGAGATGTCATATTTCGACAGCTCCATCTTGCCGTCGCTCGGCTGCCAGCTGCCTGCCATGTCGATATTGCCCGAGATGTTCTGGTAGCCGAGCGCCTCGATCGCTTCCTTCGACTTGGGGTCGTCGACGAGCGACAGGTCGGCAGTGAATTTTTCGGTGTTGGCGGTGAAGTCCATCGCCTTGCCGTCGGCCGGCGGGGTGATCTGGACGGCAAGCCCGTCCATCGCGAACGCCGTCTTGTCGCCGACCTTGACCGTCATGTTGGACAACTCGGCCGACTTGTACATCATCAGCGAGCCGAGTGGGTCGGTGCCGCCTTCGGCCGGAACCTTCATGTCATGGATGACGACGGGGCTGAGGTTGAGCGTCACGCCGTCCTTGCTGTGTTCGAAAGGCGAGGTCGAGACGGTGGCGATCTCGTAGCCGCCATTGGCTTCGGTGACCCCTTCCAGCTTAACGTCGCCGATCGCCAGCGCTTCCTTCTCGGCCGCCGGCTTGATGGAAACACCCTGCAGCACGGCGTTGGAATCGTCTCCGGAGGCTCCGGTCCAGGAAATGTCGACGCCCTGGGCCGCGAGGGTTGCCTTGATACGCTCGGCCACCGCCGGGTCGGCGGCAAATGCCGCATTGAGCGGCAGCGTCAGCAGAAAGGTCGAAAAGGCCAGTTTCTTGAGCATCGAGCGTTGGATTGTCATGGCGAGTTCCCTGTCCTGATTTGGCTATGATGAAATTGTTTTGAAACCTGATCCATCACCATTCCGTGACGAACGGGACCGGAAGAAGGCATTTCCCGGCACATTTGTCGAAAATGGCGATGAAAAGCAAACGCCGGTCGGCAGCCATCGCCCGATGCGGTGAATTTGTCATGAAGACCGCGGCCCTCCGCCAGCGCGTTGCATGCCAGATAGAAGCCGCATGTAACAGGTTGATGTTGTCCGGCGTCACGATGCCGCCGCCGCCTGTTGCAGACCGGCGGGCAAATTGCAGCCGCCGCCGCGCCGGTTCCGTGAAATCCTTCACATCGCCGATCGCGCCTTTGCGGCCGCGACGAATGCGCCGACGTTCACGCGGCGCTTGCCGCGAATCACCCGCTCGGCTAGTCCAAATCCATGGGAAAAAGGCTTTTGCCGCCTGATGACAATGGCGGCGGCGACAAAATCGAACCGGTCGATCTGAAAGAAGCGCTCGAACGGCGCTATCTCGCTTACGCGCTGTCGACCATCATGCACCGGGCACTGCCGGATGTGCGCGACGGGCTGAAGCCGGTCCATCGCCGCATCATGCACGCCATGCGGCTGTTGCGGCTCAACCCCGACCAGGGCTTTGCCAAATGCGCCCGCATCGTCGGCGACGTGATGGGTAAGTTCCATCCGCATGGCGACCAGTCGATCTACGACGCCCTGGTGCGCCTGGCGCAGGAATTCTCGATGCGCTACCCGCTGGTCGACGGGCAGGGCAATTTCGGCAACATCGACGGTGATAACGCTGCCGCCATGCGCTACACCGAAGCGCGCATGACCGAGGTGGCGACCGAGCTGCTTGCCGGCATCACCGAGGACGCCGTCGATTTTCGCCCGACCTACAATGAAGAGGACGAGGAGCCGTCCGTTCTCCCGGGCGCCTTCCCGAACCTGCTCGCCAACGGTTCCTCCGGCATTGCGGTCGGCATGGCGACCTCCATCCCGCCGCACAACGCCGCCGAGCTTTGTGACGCTGCGCTCCATCTGATCGATCATCCGGAAGCGCCGGTGGCGAAGTTGATGGATTTCGTCCAGGGACCGGATTTCCCGACCGGCGGCATCATTGTCGACAGCCGCGCCTCGATCCTCGAGGCCTACGAGACGGGCCGCGGCGGCTTCCGCGTGCGCTCCAAATGGAGCCAGGAGGACCAGGGCAGGGGCACCTGGAGCATCGTCGTCACCGAGATCCCCTACGGCGTGCAGAAAGCCAGGCTGATCGAGAAGATCGCCGAGCTTTTGATGGCGCGCAAGCTGCCGCTGCTCGAAGACATCCGCGACGAGAGCGCCGAGGATATCCGCGTCGTGCTGGTGCCGAAGAGCCGCACCGTCGATCCCGGCCTGCTGATGGAATCGCTGTTCAAGCTCACCGAGCTCGAAAGCCGCTTCCCGCTCAACATGAACGTGCTGTCGCGCGGCAAGGTGCCGAACGTCCTGTCGCTGAAAGGCGTGCTGAAGGAGTGGCTTGACCACCGCCGCGAGGTTTTGATCCGCCGCTCGAAATACCGGCTCGGCGAGATCGAGAAGCGGCTGGAAATCCTCGCCGGCTACCTGATTGCCTATCTCAACATCGACGAGGTCATCAGGATCATTCGCGAGGAGGATGAGCCCAAGCAGGTGATGATGGCCCGTTGGTCGCTCACCGACAACCAGGCCGAAGCCATCCTCAACATGCGCCTGCGTGCCTTGCGCAAGCTCGAAGAATTCGAGATCCGCAAGGAATTCGATGGCCTCACCGAGGAGAAGAAGCAGATCGAGGCTCTGCTGGCTTCCGATGCCAAGCAATGGACGACGATCCGTTGGGAAGTCACCAAGGTCCGCGACAAATTCGGCCCCGAGACCGAACTCGGCAAGCGCCGCACCCAGTTCGCCGATGCGCCGGAGCATGACCTGACCGACATCGCGCACGCCATGATCGAGCGCGAGCCGGTCACCGTCGTGGTGTCGGAAAAGGGCTGGCTGCGCGCCATGAAGGGCCACCTGACCGATTACGCGCAGCTCACCTTCAAGGAAGGCGACAGCCTGAAGCTTGCCTTCCATGCCCAGACCACGGACAAGATCCTGGTCTTCACCACCGGCGGCAAGTTCTACACCATCGGCGCCGACCGGCTGCCGGGCGGACGCGGCCATGGCGAGCCGATCCGCATCATCGTCGACATGGAGAACGATCAGGACATCGTCACCGCCTTTGTCCACGATCCCAAGCGCAAGCTGCTGCTTGTCTCCTACGACGCCAACGGCTTTGTCGTTTCGGAGGAAGAGGTCGTCGCCAACACCCGCAAGGGCAAGCAGGTGATGAACGTCAAGGCGCCGGACGAGGCCAAGCGCTGCATCCCGGTCTCGGGCGACCATCTCGCCATCGTCGGCGAGAACCGCAAGATGCTGGTCTTCCCGCTGGCCGAGATCCCGGAAATGGCGCGCGGCAAGGGCGTGCGCCTGCAGAAATACAAGGACGGCGGCGTGCTGGACCTGAAGACTTTCACGATTGCCGCCGGGCTCTCCTGGCAGGATTCGGCTGACCGCACCTTCGTCAAGTCGCGCGAGGAACTGGCCGAGTGGATCGGCGCGCGCGCCGCCGCCGGCCGCATGGTGCCGAAGGGTTTCCCGCGGACGGGCAAGTTCGGGTAGTGAGGCTTTTCCTTCTCCCCTCACATGAGGACCATGGGGTCAAGAGGTTGATCGGGCTGGCTGCTGGTTTGGTTCGTGGGCAGCTGT